>DASTCX010000013.1 GCA_035710745.1 Candidatus Eremiobacteraceae bacterium
CGCCATCCTCATCCCGAACTTCCTGCACGCGCGCGCTGAAGCGCAGACGTCGGGCTGCGAAGGCAACGAAAAGCAGATCGCGACTGCGCTTGAAGAGTACGCCGTCGACCACAACGGCACGTACGGCGCGGGCGGCACGGTTTCGAGCACGCTGCTCGGCACGCTGTACCTCGGCGTCACCCCGTCGGATCCGGTCAACAAGTCGAACTACAGCGTCACGACCACGACGGGCTCGTACGGCTCGTACCAGATCACGGATACCGGTGGACACGACACGACGACGACCGGCAACCTTCCGGGCAACCCCGGCGGTCAGTCGATCATCTACAACCAAAACTCGGGCATCCAAGCCAAGTAACAAAGCGGGATCACGAGACTGGAAAGGGCCGGCGCAAAGCCGGCCCTTCAGTTTTTCGACGCGGCGCGCTGCGCTGCCCCGGCTGCGACGGGTGTCACACCGGGCACGCTCCGGTCCGCGGCTTCGACCGTTTGGGCATTAACCGTGTGGAGGGTCACAACGACGTGCAACTGCGCGCCAGCTACAAAGGCTTCACGCTCATCGAGCTGATGGTCGTCATCGCGATCATCGCGATCTTAGCCGCCATCCTCATCCCGAACTTCATCCACGCTCGCGCCGAGGCGCAGACGTCCGGCTGCGAGGGCAACGTGAAGATGATCGCGACGGGGCTCGAGGAATATGCGGTCGACCATCAGGGCTCGTACGGCCCAGGCGGCTCCGTGACGAGCACGCTGCTCGGCACGCCGTATCTCGCGATCACGCCGAAGGATCCGGTCAACGGGTCGAACTATAACATCAACACCGCGACCGGCACGTACGGCTTGTACATCGTCAGCGATTCCGGCGGCCACGACACGACGACGACGCTCAACCTGCCGGGAAACCCTGGCGGCGGGTCGATCGTCTACGCCCAGAACTCGGGAATCCAGGCGAAGTGATTTGCCTTCTGACGTCGCGCTAGCGTTTTTCCCGCTCGCAGCGTCGCTCTTCGGACTGCTCGTCGGCTCGTTCGTCAACGTCGTCATCTACCGCGTGCCGCGCGGCGAATCGGTCGTATTTCCGCCCTCGCGGTGCACCGCGTGCGGTCACCGTATCGGTCCGCTCGAGAACATCCCGGTCGTTTCGTGGCTCGCGCTCGGCGGCAGATGCAGTTCGTGCAAAGCACCGATCTCGGTCCGCTACCCGCTCGTCGAACTCGTCGTCGGTGCGCTTTTCGCCCTCTCCGCGATCGAGTACGGCCCGACTCTCGCGTGTATCGCCGCGTCGCTTTTGGGCGCCGTGCTCGTCGCCGTGCTGTTCTTCGATCTCGATCATCTGCTCATCCCCGATGCGTTCGTCGTGCCGTGTGCGATCCTCGCGTTCGCGTTCAGCGCCACGCAGCACCGCATGCTCGATGCGCTCGAAGGTGCGGCGATCGCCGGCGGCGCTTTCCTGCTCATCTACTTGGCCACGCGCGGTCGCGGGATGGGGCTCGGCGACGTGAAGCTCGCAGCGGCTCTCGGTCTCGCGCTGCAAGCGAGCACGGCCGTGGCGCTCGTCGCTGCGTCGTTTATTGCGGGAGCCGCTATCGCGCTACCGGTCCTCGTCGCGGGAAGTCGCGGAAGACGGGACGCGCTCCCATTCGGCCCATTCCTCGTGATCGCAGGGCTCGCGCTGGTCTTCGCGCCGCAGGTCGCTTTCGCGCCCTTCGAGGCGTACCGCCATTGGGTTCAGTCGCATGGAGCGTCCTTGTAGCGGTCGAGCTCTAGCTCGACAGACGCTCACGAACGGCCTGTGTCTGCCGATACTCTTTGTATCGAACGCGGCTGAAGGCGACGCGACGGACCCGCATCCTTCGCGCGGCCGAGAAGCAAATCGAAAAGGCGAAACGTCGTGCAGCGAACCTTCGATCGACCCATAGATGCAGCGATGCTCAAGAAAGTGCCGCTCTTCGCGGAATTCTCCGACGACGACCTCGTCGCGGTGTCCGCGCTCATGCAGGCGCGACGCTACGCGAAGCACGCGGTGCTCGTGTACGAAGGCGACCCCGGTGACGCGCTGTTCGTCGTCATCAGCGGCAACGTCGCCGTGACTCGCGTCAGCAACGACGGCAAAGAGACGATCCTCTCGATCCTCAAAGAGGGCGACTTCTTCGGTGAGATGGGCGTCCTCGACGCCTCGCCACGGTCGGCGACGATCAAAGCGCTCCGCGACGCGGATGTTGCGATCCTCGCCCGCAAAGACTTCCTCGAGCTGCTCGGACGCAATCCGGCGATGTGCTTGAGCCTCGTCGGCGCGCTATCGTCGCGACTACGCGCGACGAATCAAGCGATCCAGGCGAACGCATATCAGGACATCCGCACGCGCTTGGCCTCGCTGCTGCTCAACCTCGAGCGGAACTTCGGCGAGAAGGTCGACGGCGGCACGCGATTGACGCTTCGCCTGACGAACCAAGAGATGGCGAACATGATCGGCACGACGCGAGAGACCGTCAACCGCATGCTCAACAAGTTCTGGGATGAGCGGCTCATCGACATGCGGACGGCGAACATCGTCGTCGTCGACCACGCGCGACTCCAGACGATGCTCGGCTAAAGCCGCGAGGGACCGGGCTTGATGTGTCCGGCCGGCGAGTGAAGAAGACGTCGGATGGTTTTGTGGGGGCCCGGTCATAGCCGGGCCCCTTTGCATTGACGTAGGCTTGACCCGGGCGGTCGCTGGTAAGGAACGTCGAGCTTCGCTCGACCAGTCGAGATAAATCTCGACCGCTCCCTTCGTCCCGTTAGGTAGCACACGCAAATGTACGTTCTAAAATGCGTCCCACGCATGCCGATAGGTATTGATATGAGGTCATGTCCGACGCTTCGTTCGTCATGGCCATTGGGATGTCGGCAATGGATGTCGGCTAGAGGAAGCACTGATGTCGTTCCTCGGTAGACTTTTCACAAAAGGCGGCCAGCGCACGATCGGCGTCGACTTCGGTTCTTTCGAACTGAAGGCGGCGCAGTTCGCTCCCTCACCGCATGGTCCGGTGCTCGAGCACGTGTACAAAGTGCAGACGCCGGCGAACTCGATCAAAGACGGCGTCGTCACGGATCCGCCGCTCGTCGGCGAAGCGCTGCGCCAACTGATCAGCGAGGGCGCGTTCACCGCGAAGCGCACCGTCTCTGCCGTCGCCGGCCCGACCGTCGTCGTGCGCCAGGTGACGATGCCGGCGATGAGCGAGCGCGAGCTGCGCGAATCGACGAAGTACGAAGCGGAGCGCTTCTTGCCGTACTCGGTCGACGAAGCGCAGATCGATGCGAAGATCCTCGGCAAAGCCGATGACGGGCAGAACATGGACGTCCTCGTCGTCGCCGCGCAAAAAGATCTCGTCCTGTCGCAGGCGAGCGCCATCCAATTCGCCGGCCTCACCGCCGGCGTCGTCGAGGTCGAACCGTTCGCGATGGTGCGCGCGATGATACCGGCCGACGATCCGCGCTTCCAGCAGAACATCGCGATCATCAACGTCGGCGCGTCGACGACGAGCATCAACATCACGAAGGCGGGCTTCGTGCCGTTCACGCGCAACGTGCCGATCGGCGGCGCGGCGTTCACGAAGGCGATCGCCACCGGCCTCAACATCTCGATCGACGAAGCCGAGACGATGAAGCGCGAGAAGGCGGCGATCCTGTCGCAGCGCGACACGGCGCCGGTGCCGCCGACCGTCACGCGCATCTTCAACGTCATCACGCCGCCGCTCACCGAGCTCGTCACCGAGATCCACAAATCGCTCGACTACTTCCGCACGCGCTTCCGCGGCGAGGTCATCGAGTCAGTCATCCTCGGCGGCGGCACGGCGCGCCTTTCGAATCTCGACGCGTTCCTCGGCCACGAGCTCGGGTTGCCGGTCTCGATCGCCAATCCGCTCGCGCAGGGCGCGTACAATCCCGCCGATTTCCCGGCGGAATACCTCAGCGACATCGGGCCGTCGCTCATCGTCGCCGCAGGGCTGGCGTTGCGCGACCTGGCTCCTGAGGGCGGGCGCATGCCCGTCTCGGCGTAAGGACAGCGGGGGACGCAAGACAAGCGATGTCGGTCATCAACATAAACCTCCTCCCGTCTGCGCAGAAGCAGCGGCTCGTCGTCTTCGATCGCGGTCTCGCGATCGGGCTCGGGCTCATCGTCGTCGAGATCTTGGCGATCTTCGGCTTCATGGCGGTCATGAACCACAAGATCTCCGCGCTCAACGATCAGATCACGACGCAGGAGCAGCAGCTCGTCGCGGTCCAGGCGCAAGTGAAGGAAGTCGACGACCTCCGGGATCAGGTGCAAGACCTTGAGGCGAAAGCGAACCTGCTCGAGCGCATCAAGCAGAGCCCGATCCAGCTCTCCGAGATCCTGAAAGACCTGAGCGACAACACGCCGACCGGCGTGTGGTTCAACAACGTGACGGTCAACCACTCGACGACCGGCGGCAACGTCGCGCTCGAGGGCAAGACGTCGACATACCGCGACGTGGCGAACCTCATGCTCAACCTCGACTCGTCGGCGATGTTCGGCAACGCGACGCTCTCGACGACGCGGATGCAGCCCGCGGACCCCAGCCACCCGAGCGAAGGCGGCGACGTCACGTTCTCGATGAGCGGCGACTTGAGCCAGGCGGTGATCGGACAATGACGTTCCTCTCGAACCCGCTGAACCGGGCCCTACTCATCGCGGCGCTGATCGTCGTCATCGGCCTGCTCGCGTTCTTCACGATCGTGCAGCCGCTGCAGCAGCAGTACAGCGCGTCGCAAGCGCGCCTCGCGCAAGACCAGCAGTCGTACAGCGATCTCAAGCGCGTCGCCGACCAGAAGCCGCAATATCTCGCGCTGACAAAACAGATCCAGACGCGGCTCGCGGGCGTCGAGCTGACGGCCGACCCGCGCGTCTACATCCCGTCGTACCTCAAGCAGATCGAAGACCTCGCGAAGAAGGACGGCCTCCAGGTCACCGCGGTGACCCCGCAGGCGCCTCCGACTCCCGCACCGGGGTCCTCGCCGACGCCGGGGCCGATCGCGACCGTCAACCCGAACATCAGCGCCGTCGCGCCGATCAACAGCGCGCGCGCCGCCGCCGGTTCGGCGAATGCGCAAGCGAACACGACGAACGGCGTGGCGACCGCGACCGGCGCGACGCCTATCCCCGGTCCTAACGCACCCGCCGGTACGCAGCCGGCAAACACCGCGGGCGGCAAGGTCGGCACCTCGGCGCCGAGTTCGGCGCGCGCGAACGCGATCGCGTACTTGAACCAGTCGTTCACGCAGGTGCCGATCAACATGGAGTTCGCCGGCACGTACGCGCAGCTCGAGACGTTCTTGAACGACCTCAACAAGTTCCCGAAACTCATCGGCGTCGGCAACGTCACGTTGGCGCCCTCGACGCATGTAGGCGTCGGCGAAACGCCGACGCTGACGATCACGCTGCCGATCGTCGCATATCGTCTCAGCCCGACGCAGGGCACGGTACCGCCGCCGGCTCCTCCGGGATCCGGCGCCCGGACCACGGGCAACGGAGGATAGGCGATGAACCGCACAAGCTTCGCGATTATCGCCGCCGGCGCTGCGCTCGCTATCGCGGCGTGCTCGTCGCAACCGCCGCCGCCGCCGCCGGCCGTCACGGTGTCGCAGTCGCTCATCACCGCGACGCCTCCGCCTCCTGTGTCGACGCCGGTGCCGGTGCAGCGCGCCCATCAGGTGCCGGGAGCCGGCAGACCTGATCCGTTCGTCGCCCTTTACGGTCCGGCCGCAGCCGCGCCGCCGCCGAGCAAGCCGGTCGCCGTCTCGACGTTCCCGTCGATTCCGACACTGCCCGGTTTTGGCCCGGGTGGTCAGGCACACACGATTTGGGATGGCGTCGCGCTGACCGGTGTCGTGCGCGGCCAAGGTTATACCGCGATCGTCGCGGTCAACGATCAATCGTACATCGTCCGGCAAGGCGACTCGGTAGGTTCGCTGTTCCGCGTCGCCGCGATCGGACCTGACTTCGTCACGCTCGTCTACACGGGGTCGCCCGCGGCCGAGCGTACGTTCACACTAGGGGGATAGGCAATGTTACGGCATCTTCGGTCGGTGTCGGCGTGGCTGCTCAGCAGCGTCATCGCTATGAGCAGCGTCGTCGCACCGCAGCCGGGCAGCGCTGCAGGCAACATGGTGACCGACGTATCGTACGGCAAGACCGACGGCGCGTTCACCGTCTCTGTCGCGGCGACCGGTTCCGTGAGCACGCATGTGCAGCGGCTGGCGGTCGATTCGAAGCAGAACCTGCAGGATCTCGTCATCGACGTCTCACCGGCGTCGTACGACGGGCAGACGAAGGTCATCGGCTTTTCGTCTGGCTCGATCCGGCAGGTTCGACTCGGCCAGCTCTCCTCGTCGCCGGCGATCATGCGGATCGTCGTCGAGGCGCAGGGCACGCCGCAGTACGATCTTAAAGCCGGCGCCGGCAACAAGAGCCTGACGTTGCGCCTTCCGACATCGCAAGTCGCGTACACGCTGCCGACGGCGCAAGCCGTCGCCGCGGCGCGCGCGGCCCAGACCCGGCAGACGTCCGCGCTCGCCCCGAAACCGGCGGTCGTCGCGTCGAAGCCCGCGAGCAAACCCGCCGTCGTAGCGGTCAAGCCCGCGCAAGCTCCCGCGCCGCAACCGAAACCGGTCGTGCACGCGCCGCCTGCTCCGAAGCCGGCCGTCGTCGCTGCGCCCGTCGCTTCCAAGCCTGTGCAGCATCCGGCGCCGAAACCGCAGACGGTCGCATTCGCTGCGCCGGCTCCGTCGGCGACGCAGAACCCGTGGCTGCCGGGCGGAAAGTTCTATTGCAAAGTGCCGGTCAAGGGATCGCACTACGCGCCGTACCATCATGCGCCGGGCTCATCCGTGATGCCGTCGTCGCAGAACATGGGTCCGGGCGGATCGTCGAGCTACGGCTCGGCTTCGGCCGGAACGGTGACGCTCGACGTCAAAAACGCCGACATCATCGACGTCCTGAAGGTGCTCGCCGAACAGAGCGGTCAGAACATCGTCGCGACGCAGAACGTCAAGGGAACGACGACCGTCGATCTCCATAACGTGCCGCTCAAAGAGGCGCTCGACCTCATCGTGCGCACGAACGGACTCGACTATCGCCAGGTCGGCAACGTCTACGTCGTGGGCACGCCAGGGGATCTTTCGGCGCAGTTCGGACAAGCCGGGCAAGTCGCGACGCAGTCCGTCGCGTTCCCGATCAAGTACGCGAACCCCGTCGACCTGCAGAAGCAGCTCGCGACGGTCATCCCGGCCAACAACTTCACGGTCGACGCGCGGACGGATACGCTGCTCGTCACCGGAACGCCCGACATCATCCAGTCGGCGCGCAACTTCCTCGCGTTGTCGGATATTCCGGCGCCGCAGGTGATGTTCGAAGTCAAGGTCATCGACATCACGCGCACCAACGACACGGACAACACAGGCGTCAACTACACCGGCTCGTCGGCTCTCGCGTTCCTCGAGAACCCGCTCGGCGCGCCGCCTGGGACCACCTTCACGCTGCCGGCGACGCAGTACCTCGGCCAGCCGATCCCGCTGCAGCCGTTCACGCGCAACGAGCTCTTCATCCAAGCGCAGCTCAACTACCTCATCACGCACAACGAAGCGCAGCTGCTCGCGGATCCGAAGGTCTCGGCGCTCGATAACCTGCCGGCCTCGATCCTCATCGGTCAGACGTACCCGATCGTCTACTACGATCCGCGCGCGGGCCAGTTCCAAGCGCAGTTCGTCGACATCGGCGTCAAGATGAACATCACGCCGGTCATCAATACCGACGGCTACATCACGACGACCCTGCACACGGAGCGCAGCGTCATCACGGGCTTCGTGCAGCAGTTCCCGATCTTGAACAAGCGTTCGGCCGACTCGACGCTGCGCGTCAAGGACGGCGAGACGATCGTGCTCGGCGGTATGATCGACGACGAGATGACGAAGTCGATCTCGAAGATCCCCTTGCTCGGCGACATCCCGGTCTTCGGGGTGCTCTTCAAGAACATCAACACGACGAAGCTCCACAACGAGGTCGTATTCCTCATCACGCCGCATATCATCAACGAGCGGCAATGACCGCGAACTGACCTCAGGGACGACGAACCCGCCGGCCTCAGGGCCGGCGGTTTTCTTGTCCGCATGACGACATGGGAGCGGTCGAGATTCATCTCGACCGGAAACGGCATGATCCGGTATCTCACCGCGGGCGAGTCGCACGGACCGGCGCTCGTCGGCATCATCGACGGCATTCCGGCAGGATTGCGGCTCGACGTAGCGGCCATCGACGCGGCGCTGACCGCGCGTCAAGGCGGTCACGGCCGAAGCAGACGCCAGCAGATAGAACACGACACCGTCGAGTTCTTCGCGGGCCTCCGTGGCGGCGTGACGCTAGGATCGCCGCTGGCGCTCGTCATCCGCAATCGCGATCACGAGAACGTCCGCGCGCTCATGGATCCGCTGACGGGAAGCGGGCCGCCGATCACCCGGCCGCGGCCAGGACACGCCGACTATGCAGGCGGCCTGAAATTCCGGCACGCCGATCTGCGCAACGTGCTCGAGCGCGCGAGCGCACGCGAGACGGCGATGCGCGTCGCGCTCGGCGAGATCGCGAGGCAGTATTTGGGTGTGTTCGGCATCACAGTGAACGGCTTCGTTTTTCAAATCGGCGAGGTGCGCGCGGGGGACTTAGGTCGCCTGCCCGATAGTGATAATGTGGCCGATTCTCCCGTGCGGTGTCCGGACGCTTCGGCGTCGGCGCTCATGGTCGAAAGGATCGACCGCGCGAAGAAAGATGGAGACACGCTCGGCGGGGCGTTCGAGCTTCGCGCGATGGGGATGCCGGTCGGGATCGGCAGCAACCGGCAGCCTTGGGATCGGCTTGACGCGCGCATAGCGGCAGCGATGATGAGCATTCAGACCGTCAAGGCGGTCGAGATCGGAGAAGGCATCACGACTGGCGAGTACGTCGGCAGCAAGGCGCACGACACGTTCGAGCCGAGCGGCGGCGGCATCGCGCGCGGCACGAATCGCGCCGGCGGCATCGAGGGCGGCATGTCGAACGGGGAGGATCTGGTCGTGCGCGTCCGGGTCAAACCGATCGCGACGCTGATGAAGCCGCTCGCGTCCGTCGACCTGTCGACGGGAGCGGCAGCGCCGGCGACGATCGTGCGCAGCGACGTCTGCGCGGTGCCGGCTGCATCGGTCATCGGCGAAGCGATGTTGTGCCTCGCGCTGGCCGACGCGGTGTCGGAGAAGTACGGCGGCGATTCGGCCGCGGAGTCGAGAGAGCATTTCGACGCGTCGCAGCGCGGAGCGGACACGCTCTTCAAGGGGCTCGGAGGATAAGGTGGGGTCGATCCCAGCGAGTGCGGGAGGCGAGAGCCACGGCAGAGCGGATGCGCTCATCGCTGCCGCACGCGCGTCGGCGCAGAGCGGCGATCTGGAAACCGCGTCGGCGAGCGCGCGCCGCGCAGCGGCGCTGCCCGACTGCTCCGCCGAAGACCGAGTAGAGGCCGCGGGCATCATCGCGACCGCTGGCGATAAGCCGAAGGCGGTCGAGCTGCTGCTCGACGCGGGCTCACGGTTCTTGTACGACTCGGGCGACATGCCGAAAGCGCGCGCAGCGTTCGCACAAGCGCATGCGCTCGACCCTGCGAACCTCGATGTCATCTTCCAGATGGGCCAAGCCGATGTCGTCGAGGGCCGCACGCAGGACGCGCTGGCGAAATTCATCGACGTCCTGCGCAAGTCGAACCTCAAGCACATCCCCGCGCTTTTCGAAGCCGGCTGCATCTATCAAGCGAACGGACAGTACGATCAGGCGATCCTGGCGTTCAAGAAAGTGCTCGATCGCGAGAAGACGCACGTGCAAGCGGTCGTGCACATGGGCCAGCTCCATCAGACGAAGGGCATGGTCCCGGAGGCGCTCGGCTACTACCTTCAAGCGGCCGAGATGGCGCGCGACGTCGAACAGCTCGGCACCGCACAGCAACTGTGCCACATGGTCCTCGCGCTCGACGGTGCGAACCAAAAAGCGCGCTTCATGCTCGACGACATCAACGATCGTGCCGCAGACGCGCTGGCCGCGGCGGAAGAGGCCGCCGCGCTCGACGGATCAGCTGAGGCGGCCGCGGTCGAAACCGCGCCTTCGACGGTCGTCGCGCAGCCCGCTCATTCGGCTGCGGCGGATGCGCCACGAAGCGCTCCGGCGGCGCCGGTCGTCGACACTGCAGCGGTCGCCGCGCTCGACGAGAAGCGCCTCAAACTCCAAAAGGAGATCGAAGAGCTCAGCGGCGCACGCCTCGAGCTCGAGGCCGGTCTTGCTCGCGCCAAGGACGAGGCCGAAGCTGCGGTCTCGGCGCGTGCCGGGACCCTCACCGCGAAGGCGCAAGCCGAAGCCGAGCTCGCGACGCTCAATGAGGCGATCGGGCGCAGTCGCGCTCAGGCTGATGAGCTGTCGCGGCGCAAGCGCGACATCGAAAACGAGACGCAGACCGCTGCGACGGCGCTCCATGAGGCGCGGCAAAGCGAGTCCGCCGTCGCCGCGTCCGCGGAAAAGCGCCGCGCCGAGATAGAGGCTGAGCTCGCCGAGATCGCATCGCGTCGCGCGCAGGAAGAAGCATCGCTGGCCGATGTCACGCGAGCCGCCGAGGAGCGTAAGAAAGAACTTGCCGCGCTCGAGGCTGCGACGAAGAAGCTCAAAGACGACCACAACGCGGCGAGCGCTGCGGCAGCCGAGGCTGCGGCAGCCGAAGCGAAGCTCAAAGGTCTGCACAGTCGGGCGTCTGCGGATGCGGAAGCCGCGACTCAGCGCGTCGCCGACACGAAGCGCGAAGCTGCGGAAGCCGAAGCGCGCCGCGAGGCGGCCGCAACGGCCGCTGCCCAGAACGAAGCGAAGCTCAAGACCCTCGAGTCGCAAGCAGCCGAGAGCGATGCGAAGCTCAAAGCGATCCAAGCGCAAGCAGCCGAGAGCGATGCCAAGCTGAAGGCGATCCAAGCCCAAGCTGCGGCCGAAAACGACGCGATCGCGAAGCGCCTCGCCGCGGCGAGCAAGGATGCCGCCGACGCCGAGGCTCGTCGCGAGAATGCGAGCGCTTTGGCTGCCGCGGCCGAAGCCAAGCTCGAAGCGCTTCGCGAACAGGTCAAGACGGCGACGGCCGGCGCAGCCGATGCCGGAAAACTGAAGCAGGCTTCAGCGAAGCTCAAAGAGATCGAGACGGCGACCGCCGCGGCGGCTGCTACGCTCGCGCAGTCGACGTCCGCACTCGAAGCGACCGAGGCCCGCAAGCGCGAGGCCGATGAGGCCTACGCCCGCTCGAAATCCCTCGCGGCAGCGGCGGAAGAAAAGCGCCAGGCCGCTGCGCTGGCCGCAGATCAAGCGGAAGCGCTCCGCGCGAAGCGCGAAGCGGATGCCGAAGCACTGTCGTCGCGACTAGCTGCGATCGAAGACGCCCGCAAAGACGCCGACGCTCAAGTCAAGTTGCTCGCGACAGAGAATGCGGCGCTTTCCGAGGTGACCGCAAAGGTCGCCGCGCAGCGCAGCGCGCTCGAGGCCGCGCAAGCGGCTTGGCGCGAAGCCGAGCACGGCCGGACCGAGGCTTCTGTCGAGGCTGAGCGCATGCGCGCGGATTGCGCGCGCCTCAAAGATGAAGCGGCGAAAGCGCGCGAAGAGGCAGCGGCCGCTCACGCACAAGTCGCGGCGGCGTCCGCCGCGGCGGCGTCAGCGCCCGCCCCGGAGCAGCGCCGGCGCGCGACGGACGAGTCGTACGCGGAGGCGGTCGTCGCCGTTGTTCCGGCCGAGGCGTGCGCCGATTCGCTGCGCACCATCGAGACGCTCGCCGCGGACGGCGAGATGCCGTTCGAGGTCGCGGCCGAGCTTGCAGGGCTCATCCACGAGGGCCGTTCGGTCGAGGCGTTGCGCGTCGCTCGCGCGCGCGCCAACCTCGAGGCCAAACCCGCCCCGTATCTATTGGCCGTCGCCGACTTGTCGCGCGACCTCGGTGACGCGTCAGGGGCGCGCGAGACGTATCGCACGCTCGCTGCCGCCGACCCGTCGAAGACGGGGCTCGTCCACCAGCGCCTTGGCCAATTGTTCCTCACCTTTGCGGACAAAGGCACCGCCGCCGCACTCGCGCGCGACGACGCGCACTATGCATTCGCGCAGGAGCCCGCGAAGGCGCTCGAAGCGTACGCGGATCTCGTCGCACGTTTCCCGGGCGATCCGAGCTTCCGTCAAGAACTGGGCGAAGTACACGAAAAGCTCGGCAACATCGAGGCCGCGGGGCTCGCGTTCTCGCAGGCAATCGCGCAATATCTCGTGGGCGACGACGCGAACAAAGCCGTCGAGCTCGCGCCGAGACTGCTCGCGGCGCGCCCCGGTGACGGGCAATCGCTCGAACTCGTAGCCCGCGCTTACGAACGCGCAGGCAAGACCGATGACGCGCGCAAGTCGCTCGATGAGGCGCTCGGGGCATATCGCGCCGCCGGCTCCGCCGCCGACCTCGAACGTGTCTGCCGCAAGCTGGCCGAGATAGCCGACAACCCGGTGCCGTATCGTCGCGAGCTGGCGTCACTGCTCAAAGACGTGGGCGACATCGGCGGAGCGGCCGAGCAGCTGCTCGAGGCGGCCGAAAAACTGCTCACGTGGTCGAACGCCGCCGACGCCCTCGCGCTTCTGCGTGAAGCGGCGGTGCTCGCGGCGGAGGTAGAACCTTTGCGCGACCGGATCGCGGCCGCGAAGGAGCGGGCGGTCGAAGCCCAAGGATCCGTCGACGCGGCGTCGCGCGGCAGCGTGTTCTTGGCCCGCCATCAGTACGAGAAAGCCGCGGACGCATATCGAGCCGCGGTCGAGAAGAACGCGTACAACGCGGACGCCTGCTACCAGCTCGCGTGCCTGCTGACCGATCAATTCCCCGATCTCGCCACGGCGGAGCAGCTGCTCGATAACGCGGCGGAGCTTCGGCCGGGACATACGGCGACGCGCTATCGCTTGTGCCTCGTCAAGGCGGCGCGCGGCGACGTCGAGCAAGCCGTCGAGCTCCTCATCGCGCTCGCGCGCTTCGACGAGAACAACGGCGACTTCATCGATCAGTTCGTCGAACGGCTCGAAAAGGACGCCGACACCGGCTCGGTCGCCGCGAAGTACCGGCTCGGCATCGCGTATCGAGAGCTCGGCCGCGTCGAGGAAGCGCTCGTCATCCTGCAGTCGATCCAGCGCGAGACCGAGTTCATCGTCTTGTGCCTCAACGCGATCGGCCTGTGCCTGCGCCGTCAGGGCCTCGACACCGCCGCTGCGAAGCGCTTCCAGAAGGCGATCGAAACGCCCGGCTATCCGGAGCATCAATACAACGACGCGCTGTACAACCTCGGCGACCTGTACGAGGGCAAGAAAGATCCGGAATCGCTTGCGCTGTCGCTCTCCTCGTACGAAGAGCTGTACGCCCGCGACTGCACGTTCCGCGACATCGCCGATCGCATCAAGTCGGTGAAGTCGAAGCTCGGTGCTACAGAAGGCCCGAAAGTGAAGCGGCTACCGAATCGCTCCGAGGCGTCGAACGACCGGTGAAGCAAAGCGAACTTCAGGCCGCCGTCGCCGCGTGGAAGCCAGCGCCGAAAAAGCGCGGCAAGGCGTCTGCGAAACCGAAGGCGAGCCCGTCGCGGCTCGACTCCGCGCGCAAACTTGCCGAGCTGTCGATCGCAGCCGCACCCGACGATCAACTCATCGATGCCCTTGAAGCGGCCTCGGAGGCGTTCCCGGATGACAAGGATATCCGTCGGGCGCATTGCCGAGCGCTGGCGGATGCCGGTCGCATGGGCGAAGCGATCGCCGAATTTGAAGAACGCCTGCAGAGCCATCCGGACGACGCCGAGGATCTCATCGACGTCTCGGCGCTGTACGAACGGACGCAGCGCGGTGATCTCGCGGTCGACAGGCTGCGGCGCGCCGTCGACCGGCTCGTCGCGGCGGGCGATCTCGCGCGAGCGATCCCGGCTGCGAAGCGACTCATCGGCCTCGAGCCGTCGTCGCTCGAGAACGCGACGGATCTCGTGTCGCTCTTGCGCGCGCACGACCCGAAGCTGCTCGTCGAAGGCATAGAGCATCTGGCGGACATCTATCGTACGCGCGGCAAGCTCGGCCAAGAGGCAGCGGCGTGCTGCGAGCTCCTTTCGCTCGCCCCCGGCCGCGCCGACGTCAAAGATCGGCTTGCTTCCATATACACGCGCATCCTCGACGTCGATCCGGACGACGGCGACGCGTGGATCGGACTCGCGGCGATCGACGAGCCGCTCGCGGAACAGCTGCGCGTCATCCTAGCGCCGGCCGAAGCAGCCTCGACACGGCCCGAGCAGAACATCACGCCGATCGAGCAGCACCAGACATATGCGATGCGCAAGGCCCGAGAGCTCATGGACGCCGGCGACATGGCCGGAGCCGCTCTGTGCCTCGAGCGGGTCGTGCGAACCAACCCGCAGCCCCGCAACCGGCTGTTGCTCGGCAGGTGCTACCGGGAATGCCACAAGGAACAAGCGGCTGCCGAACAGGGCCTGCGGGCGCTGGCGGACGCACAGGCCGCCGGTGACGTGGACCTGGCGGACGAGGCGCTGGCGTGGGTCTCCGAGGCGCTCCCGAGCGCGAAACGCCCGCTGACGGACGCGGTTTTCCTAAACCACCGTCCCGAATCGGCCGATGCATTATATGAGGAACTGCGCTCGCTCTGGGATGAAGCCGCTGAGCTACTGAACGCCGCCGCGGACGCATCGGAGTGAACGCGTCTGCGGGTGTGCTCGACCGGATCCTCGATCCCGGGGGGCCGAACAACAGGGTAACCTTGGCACCACTTCCGCGCCGCCGCCAATCGTCGCCGTTCAGCGTTCTGCTTACGCTGGCCGCGCTCGCATTCGTCATCGTCATGGGCCTCGCGGCGCTCAACCGTGAGGCGGCGGGTGAGCCCGTCCTGCCGCAGCAGCTCTCTCGGTTCTTCGACCAGAACGATCCAGGCTTGCCGGCGGGCCTCAACTACGACCTCTCGGTCATCGACCCGCAGACGATGCACCCGACCGACTCGCTGCCGCAGTTAGGCACGGTCGAGCTGCGGCTCGCGATCACCAACGACTCGGCGCTTCCGATGAACCTCGATTTCCCGAGCGCGTTGCAGTGCGAGTTCACGGTGCGGCGCATCTACACGTTCATCGGCGGCTGGTTCGTCGTGCCGCTCGAGGTCTGGCGTTCATCGTATTTCCACAACTATTCGAAGAAGCCGACGAAGCTTCGCCTCGCTCCGGGCCAGACAAAAGTGTACACGGCCGATTGGACGATCAACAACCTCAACCAGCTGCAAGTGCCGCCGGGCGACTATCGCGTCTACACGTCGTTCCAGGGCATCAAACCGCTCCTCGTCTCTAAACCGTTGTAGCGGTCGAGGTTTACCTCGACCGCCGCGGACCACCCAACGCGAGGCCGTTTTCGGTCGAGCTAAAGCTCGACCGCTACAGAATAAGACCTTGACATAGTCGCGCCTGGGAGTCGTCGCAGCGAGCGCGAAATCTGTCCGCGTGAACGTCACGATCACCGGATTCATGGGAGCCGGGAAGACGACTGCCGGGCGCCGCCTCGCGCGCTTGCTGCGCATCCCGTTCGTCGACAGCGACGTCGAGATAGAGCGCGTCCACGGGCCGATCGCGGAGCTGTTCGAGCGCGAAGGCGAAGCGGTTTTCCGCGTGCGCGAGTCGGAGACGATCGCGCGGCTGTGTGAAGGCGGTCCGCTCGTGCTCGCCGTCGGCGGCGGCGCCATCCTCGATCCGGCGAACCGGGCGATCATGCGGCGAAACGGCTGCATCGTGAACCTGGCGATCAAGGCAGAGACCGCGTACGCCCGCGTCGCGCATCGCACGCACCGGCCGCTGCTCGGTCCGGTTCCGACGCTCGAGACGATCCGTTCGCTCATGGCCGAACGTTCCGCCGCGTACGCCGATAACGACCTCTCGATCTCCGTCGACTCGCGCTCGCCGTCGGCGATCGCGCACATCATCGCGCGCTGGTACAAGCGCAAGGCTGCGGCGGAAGAGCCGGTGACCAAGTGAGCGCCGATATCGTCGTCGACGGCCTCCCTTATCCGATCGTCATCGCAGCAGACGCGGCGCTGACGCTGCCAAGACTCGTCGGCGATCGACGCCGGGTTATCGTCGTTTGCGACCGACGCGTAGCTGACCGAGCACGCGCGATCGCCGGCGGCCTCGAAAGCGCGGGTTTTTCGCTCGCCGAACCGATCGCGATTCAGGCCGGCGAGCGGACCAAACGCCTCGATTCCGCGGCATCTTTATACGAAGCATTCGTCGAACGAGGCGCGGAGCGGTCAACGCTCGTAGTCGCCGTGGGCGGCGGCACGACGACCGACCTTGTCGGGTATACGGCCGCGACGTTCATGCGCGGCTTGTCATGGGCGGTCGTCCCCACGACCATCCTCGCGATGGCCGACGCCGCTATCGGGGGCAAGACCGGCGTCGACCTTCGTTCCGGCAAGAATCTCGTCGGCGCGTTCTGGAATCCGGTCGCGGTCGTCGCGGACGTCCGTTCGCTCGAGACGCTCCCCGAACGCGAGAGACGCACCGGGCTTGCGGAAGCGATCAAATGCGCCATCATCGCGGACCCCGGTCTGCTCGAGCGCATCGCGGCGATGCCCGAGAGCGCATCGCCGGAGTGGTGGCGCGGCATCGTCGCAGAAGCGGCGAGCGTCAAGGCGAAGATCGTCGCGGCCGACCCGCGCGAGACCGGACGCCGCGCCGTCCTCAATCTCGGCCATACCGTCGGGCACGCGCTCGAGGCGGCGACGAGCTACCGCATGCCGCATGGCGAGGCGGTCGCGGTCGGCATTCGCGCCGCCGGCCTCATGTCGAGGACGCGCGGCGACTGGCCGCCTGCTGATCACGTCCGCGTCTTGAACGTCATGCGCCGCGTCGGACTTCCCGTGTTCGCGCGGGCGGTCAAAGCGGACGCGATCCTGAGCGGCATCGCGCGCGACAAGAAGGTCGTCGACGGCCGCGTGCGATTCGTGCTGCCCGTATCGCTCGGTGATGTCCGGCACGGCGTCGAGGTCGACACGGCGATCGCGCTGCGGGCCATCGAGAGCTGCATGTCGCCGCCGACCGGAACCGAACTCACCGGATGAGTCGCATCGACTGCGTCGACGTCGTCGTCGACGTGCCGGCGGCTCGGCTTGCGGAAGCTTTCACATATCTCGTCGGCGGATCTGAAGCGCGCATCGGAGCGCGCGTGCGCGTGCCCTTCGGGGGCCGCTCCGTCGGCGGATGGATCGTGTCCGAGAGACGGGCCGCGGTCGATCCGGAATCGCTCAAACCGATCGAATCGGATGAAGAAGAACCGCGCTCGCTCGACCCGTCGCTCGTGCGCCTCGCCGGCTGGCTCCACAAGCGCTACGCGTGCAGTTACCGAGAAGCCATCGCCGCGGTGGCGGGCAAAGGATCGTCGCGCGCGAGCGGGGCGCTTTATCGATTCGTCGTTGCGGTTGACGATGGAGCCGGAACCAATGCCGAACCCGCCTCAGCCGAGCCTCGCTCGGCCTACCAGATATTCGCAAAGCGATTCGGGGAAAAGCCGTTCGCGGCGCTCGCTGCGCTGAGGGCGATGCGAGACGCGGGCGTACGGATCTCGTTGACGGCCGTTTTGCGAGAACTCGACCGGCTTATCCGCGCACGGGTGATCGAGCGCGTCGATCGACCATCTCCGAAGCCGCAGGCGCCGAAAACGATCAGGATCATCGCCGTCGTTCATCCGGAGCGTGCGTCCAACGCGGCGCAAAAGCGGATCGTCGCGGCGCTTCCGGCAGACGGTCGCGGTATGCCGCTCGCCGAACTCGTGCGCGCAGCCTCGACGACTCCGCAAACGATCAAACGCGCGGTCGAGGCCGGCGTTTGTTCGATGCGCCAAACCGCGGTCACCGCCGAGCTCGAGATTGCCGCACATCCGCGCACGACCCTCGTTCCGACTGCGGCACAGCGAGACGCGATCGAGGCGATCGGCGAAAGCGTACGCGAAGGCGGTGTCGTCTTGCTCCAGGGAGTCACCGGCTCCGGCAAGACGCTCGTCTACGCACGAGCCATCGAGCAGGTGCGTGCGAGCGGTGGGCGCGCGATCGTCCTGGTGCCCGAGATCGCGCTGACGCCGCAGACCGCCGGTCGCATCGCGCAGCCCTTCGGATCGCGCGTCGCCGTCGTGCACAGCGCTATGTCGGACGGCGATCGCGCCCGCGTTTGGGCGTCTGCGGCGAACGGTTCAATCGACGTCGTCGTCGGCGCCCGTTCCGCCGTCTTCGCGCCGCTGCCGGACGTGCGCCTCATCGTCGTCGACGAAGAGCACGAGCCATCGTACAAGCAGGACGTCGCGCCTCGGTACGACGCCGCTGCGGTGGCGCGCGAGCGGATGCGCAACGTCGGCGGCGCCGTCGTGCTCGGTTCGGCGACTCCGAGCCTCGAATCGTACGCAGAGGCCTTGGGAGGCGGCATCCGGCACCTGCGGCTGCGCGACCGCGCGACCGCAGCGCCGCTGCCGCCCGTCGAGATCGTCGACATGTCGGGTGAGTCGGGATCGCGGACGCGCAGGCCGCTCGGTGTGGCGCTCGTCGGCGCGATCGAGCAGGCGCTCGCGCAGCGCGAGAAGGCCTTGCTGTTCGTCAACCGGCGCGGCTACGCCGGACTGCTCCTCTGTCGCGCGTGCGGTTACGCGCCGGCGTGCCGGCGGTGTTCGATATCGCTTGTGGTGCACGTCGCCGATGGTTCGATGCGCTGCCACATCTGCGGTGACGCGTACAGAGTCGCGGTGCGCTGCCCACGGTGCAATTCCGAGGACCTCAAGCCGTTCGGCTTCGGCACGCAACGCGTGGAAGAAGAAGTGCGAGCGCTGTTCCCTGCCGCGCGAATCGTCCGCATGGATTCCGATACGACCGGTACGCGCGGCTCGCACCGCGAACTACTGGAGACGTTCGGCGCCGATGCCGACATCCTCGTCGGCACGCAGATGATCGCAAAGGGCCTTGACTTTCCCACCGTGACGGTCGTGGGCGTCGTCGCAGCGGACATCGATCTCAATCGGCCGGATTTTCGCGCTGCCGAGCGCACGTTCGGCCTACTGACACAGGTCGCCGGCCGTGCAGGTCGCGCGTCGCCGGGAGCGCGCGTCGTCGTCCAGACCTACGCGCCGGATCACTATGCCGTCCAGTTGGCGGCTCGACACGATTACGATGCATTCGCGGCGAAAGAGCTGGCGCTGCGACGCGAGCTGCATTACCCGCCGTTCGGCAAGCTCGCGTACCTGTCGGTCGCTTCGCCGGACGCCGCGGCGGCATCGGGCACGGCAAGCGCGATCGCGCAGGCGTTGCGTGACCGCGCGGACGGCGTCGAGGTCTTGGGTCCCGCCTTCGAACCGGTCGCGAAAGCCCGCGGCGAATATCGTATGCGCATCGCTCTCAAAGCCGATTCCGAGGAAGATCTGCTCGGCTCGGTCGATGCGGCCCGCGCACATCGCATCCCGAGCGGCGTCCGCCTGACCGCGATCGTCGACCCCCGCTAGCTCGACTTAGAGCGAAATGGGAGCGGTCGAGATAAATCTCGACCGCTCCCTAGTCAGCTCGAAGTGAACTACTTAGAACGTGGCGCCGACGCCGATCTCGACGCCCGACAGTGATCGCGGCGAAAAGCTCGCCGCTGAGAAATTCTGATCCGAGAATCCGATGCGACCGAAAAGCCCCGACGTGCCGGGCGGCGTGAATGCGAGTCCGAGCCGGAGCACGGTCAGACCGCCGCGCGTCGTGCCCGATGGAAGCGACGGATAGTAGAACCCCGACCCGTAGAGCGAGATCCTGCGCGCGAAGTCGGGCAGCACGGTGAGGCCGAGACCCAAACCGCTCGACGTGGCGTGCGCGGTCGATCGCTGTAGCGCCGCGTAGCCGATTCCGATCGCGAGCGGCGTCTTCGAGAACTGGTAGAGTCCGTTCACATCGAGGCGAGATTCGACCGATGAGTCGTCGCCGTGGATGTTGACGTCTTCGAAATGAAGTGTCGCCAAATACGAATCGGAGAGGCGGCCTTGCAGCTCTAGCTCGTATCCGGTCGACCCCGCGGCTTTGAAGGGTGCGGGCGTCGGCGACGCCGGCACGATCCCGCCGGATCCGTTCAACGTCATGACGCCGAAGAGCGCGTAGCCGCCGCTGCCTACGCCGGCGCTTGCGCTCGGCGACGGGCTCGGGAACGGACTGGACTCATCGGCATTCGCGCTCGGGCGCTGCACGATGAAGAGCGCGGCGAGGACTGCCAGCAGTCCGGCCGCGGCGACGCGCACGGCTTACGCCTTCGCGCTCTTAGCCCGTTTCGCGAGCCGCGACTTCTTGCGGTTCGCCTTGTTCTTATGGATGATGCCGCGCGCGGCGGCCTTGTCGAACGCCGAGGCCGCGGCCGTGCGGTCGGCGTCGGTCGCGCCGGCTCCGCCGGCCTTTTTCCCGAGCGTCTTGAGCTTGCTCGTGACCGCCTGATTGCGCTGCCGTCGTTTCTCAGAAGCGCGAGTCCACTTGATCGCTGCCTTTATGTTCGGCACGAAGTCCCTTTCCGGATGTCTGCGTGTGGGCGTCGAGCGTGACGCCAAAAATCCGCACCATCATACCATGCGGCGACCGTCGCGGGCAAGCGAGCACGGGACATCTGGAGGTGGCAAAGTCGCTGCGGTGAACGATTGCGCGCTTGTGAATAACGCGATCGTCAGACTCATCGCAAGTCCGCCGCTTCCGCCGCACGTCCTCGACGACATCGCCGCTTCGATCGAAGCTGGCAGCACGTTGCTCGCGGCCCACAACGACCACGACGTCAACGCGTCCGCGCTGAGCTTCCGCGCTGGTGCAGACGATTTCATCGGGGTCCTCGAGCCGCTGTCGGACAAGATCGGCAAAGGGCTGGCCGCGGGCAGAGCGTTTCGCTTCGACATCATGCTCGACGAGCCGGCCGTATTCGCCGACGAACCGATCAGAAGCCTCGCGGTGCACATGCACGGTTCGTTCGCAGCGCCGGTCTTCGTGGCTCGCCGCGACAAGCCGGCGGCTGCGTGGGCGTTCGACCGGCCGATGCCGTGGGGGCGCAAAGGTCTCGCGGTCGGTCAAGCCGCGCCGATGCTGCCGTACGGCGGATCGGACTGCCTAGGCGTTGCGCTCGAGCTGACTCGCCCGACGCTTGTCCTCAAAGCGCGGCTCGAAGATGTTCCCGAGCATGGGCTCGTCAAAGCGTGCGCCGCCGTCGGTGGGGCGGAGAGCGGATTTTCTGAGGTAGGCGCGTACGCTGCCGTGTCCGCTGCCGATGGTGCGTCCGTCGTCATCCTCGAGTTCGGCGACGCGGCGAAGTCGCCGATCGTCCGAACGCTCACCGTGCTCGACATCGAGGCGCGTCGCTACGGGGGCAGGTTGGGGATGACCGCGCTGCTGTCGCACGTGCCGCTCGATGCGCTCTTGGACACGCTGTCGCTCGAGACCGGACTGAACGCGACGCCGGCGCAAGTGTTGGAGACGCACTTGCCCGACGACCGCGCGCGTTAAGCGTATCGATGGAACTGCCGCACATCACGTTCGGCTGGACCGATGTCCTCGACGTCGTGCTCACCGCCTACGTCGTCTACGTCGTGCTCTTGCTCATCCGCGGAACGCGCGCCGTGCAGATATTGCAAGGCATCGCGCTCCTGCTCGTGCTTCGGCTCATCGCGCAGGGACTGCACCTATGGACGATGCTCTCGATCTTCAACGGTTTGCTCATCGCGTCCGGCGTCGCGATACCGGTCGTATTCCAGCCGGAGCTGCGCCGGGCGCTTGCGCTGCTCGGCACCGGTGAGTTCCTCGAAGGCCGAGGCGCGCACCACGGCGCCGGCACCGACGGCGAGGTCGCGGGGATCGTCGGACGAGCGGCCGCTAATTTTGCGCGCGGCGCGATCGGCGCCATCATCGTCATCGAGCGCGCCACCGGCCTCGAGGAGTACGTCGAGAGCGGCCGCGTGCTCGACGCGCGGATCTCCTACGAGTTGCTGTTGACGCTTTTCGCGCCGAAGACGCCGCTCCACGACGGCGCGGTCATCGTTCGCCGCGACCGCATCGTCGCGGCCGGTTGCTTCTTGCCGCTCTCGGAGGCGACCGTCGACCGCCGCATCGGCACGCGGCACCGGGCGGCGCTTGGATTGACGGAGCAGACGGATTCGATCGTGCTGCTCGTGTCGGAGGAGACGGGCGACATCGAGATCGCGCGCGCAGGTCGTCTGACACTCGTAGGCAAGGGTGCCGAGGACGCGACTTCGGCGCTCCTGCAGGCGATGGCGCCGGCATCGACGGCGCAGAACGTCTCGTTCATCGACAGGGTGAGGATGCTATGGGGCAGAGCGGATGGCGCTGCTGATCGATTCGGTAAGACGCAACTTCGGCCTTAAGGTGACGGCCGTCGTCGTCTCGGTCGCGCTGTGGTTCACGCTGAACTATTTCGGCAGCTCGCAAGACGTCTTTTCGAAGACGCTCGAACTGCCGCTAGCGGTGCGCGGGCTCGGCGCTGGGTTCGTCGCGGCCCCTCAAGTCGAGACGGTGAGGGTCGACCTTTCGGGCCCGCGACCCGACGTCGAGAGCGCAACCGTCTCGGATCTCTCCGCATTCGTCGATTGCTCGGGACGTCAGACCGGCGTTTACTCGTTCGCGGTGAACGTCGTCGGGCGCGATGCCGATAAGGTTAAGGTAGTGACTCCCGATCAAGCGGTCGTCTCGATCGATCGGTACGCCTTTCGAGCGGTCCCAGTGCTCGCGCGCGGCGCGGGCGGGACCTTGCTGGCAAACGCCGTGGTCGCGCCTTCGACCATCGAAGTGGCTGGCGGCGCATCGACGGTCGCGAAAGTCGTCGCGGTCCAAGTCGTCGTGCCGGAACCCGGCGCGCTGCCCGCCGGCTTTGCTGCCGTCATGAAACCGGATCCGATCGACGGCGCATTGCAGCCGGTGCGTGGCGTCACCGTTCTCGGCGTCGTCCGCGTGACCGCGCCGACCGGCTCGACCTCGCCGGACCTCGGTACGACACCGAAATGAACCGCCTCTTCGGCACCGACGGCGTCCGCGGCGTCGCGAACGAATTTCTCACGCCGGAGCTCGCCTTTGCGCTCGGCCGCGCCGGCGCTTCCGTGCTCGCCGCGCACGGTGAGCGGCGTCCGATCCTCGTCGGGCGCGACACGCGGCTTTCGGGACCGATGCTCGAAAACGCGCTCAGCGCCGGCGTATGCTCGATCGGGCTCGACGTTTGGAAGCTCGGCATCGTCCCGACTCCGGCGGTCGCGTTCTTGACGCGTCAGCTCGAAGCCGCGGCCGGCGTCATGATCTCCGCGTCACATAATCCCATCGAAGATAACGGCATCAAGTTCTTCGCCGCTGACGGCTGCAAGCTACCCGACACGCTGGAGGATGAGATCGCCGGGCATGTCGAGGCGCATCACGAGCTGCCGCGCCCGACCGGAAAGCAGATCGGAACGATCGGCGACCGGACGCGCGACGTGGCGGCGTACGCCGATCACTGCGTCGCCCTCGGCGGAGATCTCTCCGGCCTCACGGTCGTCGTCGACGGCGCTTACGGGTCTGCCTACGATCTCGCGCCGCGCATCTTACGGCGCCTCGGAGCAGGCGTCATCCGTCTCCATTGCAAGGACGATGGCGGCCGGATCAACGTCCGCTGCGGCGCGACAGATCTGACGTCGCTGCGCCGCGCCGTCGCGCGGCACCCGAACAGCATCGGCGTCGCGTTCGATGGCGATGCGGACCGCGCTCTCTTCGTCGACGAAGGCGGGGAGGTCGTCACCGGCGATCACGTGCTCGCCATCTGGGCGAAGGAACTGCTCGATTCGGACGAGCTGCCGCACAAGACGATCGTCGCGACGGTCATGAGCAATCTCGGCCTCGAGCTGGCGATCGCCGCGATGGGCGCGAAGCTCGTGCGGACGGCAGTCGGCGACCGCTACGTCCTCGAGGCGATGCAGCGCGGCGGGTTCAGGATCGGCGGCGAGCAGTCGGGGCACATCATCGACCTCGAGGCGAACACGACGGGTGACGGCATCGCGACCGCTGTGCGGCTGCTGTCGCTCGCGGCCAAGGCCGGCGCATTGCGCGCGTTGCGCGAGCGCATGCAGACATATCCGCAGATCCTGGTCAACGTCCGCGTCGACGACAAGCGGTGCGTCGAGCGCGACGGCGTTCGCGATGCGATCGCCGCGGCCGAAAAATCGATGCGGGGCAAGGGTCGCATCCTTGTGAGGCCGTCAGGCACCGAGCCGCTCATCCGTATCATGATCGAAGGGCAAGACGAGTCCGAAATGCGGACGATAGCCCAGTCGATCGCCGACCGCATCGTTGCTGCGGCCCCGTCAATCACATAGAACCGTTTTACGGGACGCCATAAGAGGACGGCCTGGTACGGCCGCGCGAACCCCGGCAAAAGACCCTAGTGATGCGCGGCATTGAGACCGCGCCGCCCTCCCAGTTACCATGGAGGTAGTCAGGCAGACCCGCGAGCCTGCCATCCATCGCAAGGCCGGTCAAGGCGCCCAGGACGGGCTGCCGCAGCTAGGCCAGACCAAGTCGCCGAGTTCGTGAGGCCCTGAGGGCCGGCCACGAAACGGGGGACCCATCGGTTGGGGTGAGTCCGCGCAGATGAGCGCGGAGGCGCGATCTTTCCCGCGCTAACCCGTCAGCTAACCCCGTAGGCGTTCGGAAGAGGTACCGTTGCGATCTCTCGCTGTTTTTAGCGTTCTCGCGGCCTTTGTCGCCGTTTGTGCGATGCCCGCTGGGGCTGCGAATCTCGTCCACACAGTTGTGGCCGGAGATACGCTTTGGACCATCGCGCGGGCGAATAACGTCTCAGTCGCGCAGCTCGAGGCGCTCAACCACCTCACCGACGCCAGCATTTTGCAGATCGGTGAATCCGTCGTGCTGCGAACCGCGCAGGTAAGACCGACGAAGGTCGCCGCGCGTCACGCATCTGCAAGCGTGCGGCACTCCAAGACTGTTGTCGCGCAGCGGGTCTCGACGCCCGAACCCGGAGCGATGAAGAACGCCGTTTGGTTTGCGACGCACACCGGCGAAGCGCCGCCGCCGCCCGTCTCCGTAAGTTTCGAAGTCGCACGGCGCATCCTCGCTTTCGATGAGCGCGTGACGCACACCGCGCTGCGCTACATCGGCGTGCCGTACGTCTGGGGCGGCACGTCCTTCGGCGGCGTCGACTGTTCGGGCTTCGTGTACGCGGTCTTCGAGCATAACGGCATCGACGTACCGCGCACCGCCGATAGCCAGTTCGAAGTCGGCCGGCCCGTTGCGACTCGCGATCTGCAGCCCGGCGATCTCGTGTTCTTCCAGACGTACGCACCCGGCGCGTCGCACGTCGGCATCTATCTCGGCGGCGGCCGATTCGTCCACGCATCTGCGTCGGACGGCGTACGCATCGACGAACTCTCCATGGATTACTACGCGTCGCGCTACATCGGGGCTCGACGGCTCATCCACTGATCTCGGTTGGCGCGGCGCCGATGTGACGCCGCTCACGCTGGGCCGCACGGACGCATCTTCAGAACCCCAGCCGATAACGTACGTGAGCGGAGGATGTGACCGTGAAGAATGGACCTAGCGTCGCGAATGCGGCGAGCGACAAGACGATCCAACACGCCAAGATCCGCGGCGTTTCGATCTGGTTCTATATCATCGCCGGCTTGCAGCTGCTGTCGGCGTATCAGGCGTATCAGGCCGGAAGCGATGCGCTTGCAGCCGCCGGAGCGACGATCGCCGTCGTCGACCTGCTCATCGGCGCCGCGTTCGTCGTGCTCGGGTACTTCGCGGGCCAGAGACATCCGTGGGCATTCGTCGCAGGCATCGTGCTCTACGTGATCCGCACCGCCGTCAATCTCATCCAGTTCTTCAGCCCGATCGCGCTCCTCATCCGTCTCTATCTCACGTATCGAATCTGGCAAGGCTTGCAGGCCTGTCTGGCCGCGAATCGCGCCGATCAAGCGATGGCGATGCTCAACCAGCGGCGCCTCGTCATGCCGACGACGTCTCCGGCGACATCGTTTGCGTCGAGCGAGCCTGCCGCAGCGGCGCCGGCACCGGCACAACCGTGGCGCCCGGCGATGCAACAGTCGGAGCCCGAGACGCCGTAGATCGACGGCGCCGTATGCGAACGCCGGCCGTCGAGCCGGCGTTTTGTTTTTGACCACACATGATTTTGTAGCGGTCGAGCTTTAGCTCGACCGTCTGACCTGCGGGATGCGATGCGGCGCTACCAGAAGAACGGGCGTCGCGTGATGGGGCGTAGCCAAGCTGGTAAGGCAGCGGCCTTTGGAGCCGCCATGCGAAGGTTCGAGTCCTTCCGCCCCAGCACACGCATCCGACGGCGGCATGCCATCGTATACTAGGGCGGGAGCATGCAATTTGCCGCGTGACATCGCAGACGACCGGCTGATCGAGGCGCTCGGCCGCCAGGACGTCGGCGCGCTCGAATCGTTCTACGACCGCTACGGCAAGGTCGCGTATTCGCTCGCGTACCGGATCGTCGGCGAACGCGGCGTCGCCGAAGACGTCGTCCAGGACGCGTTCCTGTCGGTCTGGCGTCAGGCGAAGTCGTATCGACCTGACCGCGGCAGCCCGAAGACGTGGCTCATGGCGATCGTGCGCAACCGTTCGATCGACAAGCTGCGCTCGCACGCGTCGGGTGCGAACTCCGTCTCGATCGACGAGATCCCGGAAGATTTCGGCGCCGAGCCCGGACCCTGGCAGCAGGTATGGAGCGACGTGCGCGGCACGACGGTTCGCGACGCGCTCGAGCGGTTGCCCGTCGAGCAGAAGAAGAGCATCGAGCTCGCGTACTTCTCGGGCTACTCGCAAACAGAGATCGCCGACTTGATGGGCGTGCCGCTCGGCACGGTCAAGGGAAGGATGCGGATCGGTCTTCAGAAGCTGAAAGCGATGCTCGAAACACCGGAATTGGGGGTGAGCGGCATATGATCGAATCGGATCACGTGCTCGATCTCACCGCTGCGTACGCGCTTCGCGCGCTGTCGCCCAGCGAGCAGAAGGTGGTTGAAGAGCATTGCGCCTCGTGCGCATCGTGCGCGGCCGACCTCGCCGAAATGAGCGGGCTCGCGGCGACGCTGCCGCTCGCGTGCGAACCGATGACGCCGTCGGCGGCGCTCAGGAGCAGGCTGCTCGCGCAAGCGCGAGGAGAAGCGGCGGCAGGCCAGGTGCTGCGCAATTCGCAGCGCCGCGCCGTCATGCGGGCGAGCACACCGTGGTGGGCCGGCCTTGCGGCGGCGGTATTTCTCGCAGGCGTCTCGCTCAACGTCTCCGCGATGATCGAGCGCTCTCGGATGGACGCGCAAGCGGCGTCGGCCTCGGCGCAGATGGCCGCGATGCGCGACGAGCTCGCGCTGAACAAAGGTGCGATCGTCGAGATCGCCGCCGCTCGCAAAGTATGGGATATGAGCGGCGGCAAGCCGTCGCACTGGTGGCACTGCACGCTGGCGCAGCCGTTCGGGAACAAGCCGGCGATGCTCGTCGCCTCGATGCCATCGATGCCGCAAGGAAAGACGTTCGAAGTCTGGGTGATCCGCGGCGGCAAGGTCCACAGCGCGGGGATGGTGGCCGCCGGCAAGACGAGCATGATGCACATGCCGATGCCTGTCCGCAAGGGTGACGTCGTCGCTTTCAGCGTCGAGCCGATGGGCGGCAGCGCGACGCCGACGATGCCCTTCGCGATGTCGCAATCGCTCGATTGAAGTAGTAGGCCGACCGAAGGTCGGCTGCCGAGCTTCGCTCGGCCGACTACACTTTTACGTCAGCGGCTCGTTCGCCGAGCTGGATATACACCGAGTCCGTGGCGCCGACGTAGTTCGCGCTCGGCCGGATGAGCTTATTGTCGGCGTACTGCTCCATGACGTGCGCGCACCAGCCGGCGATGCGGCTCATCGCGAAGACGGGCGTGAAGTACGGCGTCGGGATCCCGAGCGTATGATAGACCGACGCGCTGTATAGGTCGACGTTCGGATACAACTGCTTCTGCGTCCAGACGGCTTGTTCCATACGCTCGGTCATATCGACCCACTTCGTGGTGCCGGCGCGGGGCCCCATGTCTTTGGCGATCCGCTTCAGTTCGGTCGCTCGCGGATCGTACGCGCGGTAGACGGCGTGGCCGAACCCCATGATCTTCTCGTGCGCGGCGAACTTGCGCGCGACCCACGCGTCGACCGCGTCGACGGAGCCGATGTCGAGCAAGTTCTCGATGACGCCTTCGTTGGCGCCGCCGTGGAGCGGACCTTTGAGCGTACCTATAGCAGACGTGATCGCCGCGTACATGTCGGAGAGCGTCGCGGCCGTCACGAGGGCCGAGAAGGTCGATGCGTTCATCCCGTGATCAACGTGGAGCACGAGCGCCGCATCGAGGGCGCGGGCAGCCGCCGGATCCGGCTCGGCTCCGAACATCATGTAAAGAAAATTCGCGGCCGTGTTGAGATCGGGGCGCGGAGCCAGCGGCTCTCGATCTTGGCCGATGCGATGGTATGCGGCGAGAATGGTGGGCAACATCGCGGTGAGCCGCATCGCCTTCTCAAGCGTCGCGGCGGGCGACATATCTTTGACGGCCGGATCGAAGAGCCCGAGCGCCGAGACCGCCGTGCGGAGGACGTCCATCGGGACCGCTTGCGGCGGCAGTTCTTTGAGCAGCGCGAGAAGCGGCGCCGGCAGCTCTCGCCGCTGCGCGAGCGCAACGGTGAACCGATCGAAGTTCGCGCGCGACGGCAGCGCGCGATACCACAGCAGGTACGCGACCTCTTCGAAGTTCGAATTGACGGCGAGGTCGTGGATGTCGAAGCCGCAGTACGTCAGCTTGCCTGCCGCACCGTCGATCGACGACAGGCGTGTGTCGCCGACGACCGCGTTGCGCAGTCCGGCTCCGTTCTCAGGAGTGCTCGTGGGCACGTTCGTCCTCTTCGATAGGTGCTCGGCGGATGCGAAGCGCATCGCTCGATAGATATAACGGGATTTTCGGTGCTTTCGCGACAGCGCACTCCAAGGAGCGCCTTGCGAGATTGCAGTAAAAGTCACAGCCTTTCGCGGTTTTGCTCGCTGGTCGGCTAAGCCCATCGTCACACTTTCACAGTCAACGAGGAGCGCCATGCGCAAGAAAGTCACCATCGTCGGAGCCGGGAACGTCGGCGCCAGCACGGCGCATTGGATCGCGGCAAAAGAGCTCGCCGACGTCGTCCTCGTCGACATCATCCCGAACGTGCCGATGGGCAAATCGCTCGATCTGCTCCAGTCGCTGTCGGTCGAAGGAAGCGACGTGCGCGTCGAAGGCGCGAACGATTACGGGCCGACCGCGAACTCGGATATCGTCGTCATCACCGCCGGCCTGCCGCGCAAGCCCGGAATGAGCCGCGACGACCTGCTTCGGGTAAACGCCGGCATCGTCGCGACCGCGACCGAGAACGCCGTGAAGCTGTCGCCGAACGCGATCCTCATCATCGTCACGAACCCGCTCGACGCGATGTGCGAGGTAGCCCGCAAGACGAGCGGCTTCCCCCGCGAGCGCATCCTCGGGATGGCCGGCGTCCTCGATTCGGCCCGCTTCGCGACCTTCATCGCGTCCGAACTCGACGTAAGCGTCGAGAACGTCGGGGCGTTCGTGCTGGGTGGACACGGCGACCAGATGGTGCCGCTGCCGCGCTACTCGACCGTCGCGGGAATCCCGATCACCGATCTCATGGATGCGGCGACCATCGACCGCCTCGTCAAGCGTACGGCGCAGGGCGGGGCTGAAATCGTCAACCTGCTCGGCACGGGCAGCGCCTACTACGCTCCGGCGCGCTCGATCGCGGACATGGTCGACGCGATCCTCAAGGACAAGAACAAGATCCTACCGTGCGCGGCCTACCTCAAGGGCGAATACGGCATCAAAGACCTCTTCGTCGGCGTGCCGTGCAAGCTCGGCGCAAAAGGCCTCGTCGAGGTCATCCAGATCAAGCTCACGGCCGACGAACAGGCTGCGCTGCAGAAGAGCGCCGCGGCGGTCAAGGAGCTCGTCGACGCCCTTGGAGCGGCCGTCTGACAAGGAAAAAGGCTCATCGCCGATAGGCCCATGCGGGACGGGGTTGGGGCGCCGGTCGCTTTCCGGCCGATGTTATAATCAAGGATGATGAAGCGATCGCCCGCCGGTGAGGCAGCTGCTCGGCGCCGGTATCAGCGGCGCCGGATGCGCGTATCCGTTTCTATCCAGACCGACGATGGAAAGATGGCGTCCGGTACTGCATCGGACGTGAGCCTCGGCGGTCTTCGTCTTGCCACGTCCGACCAGCTGACCGTGGGCGACAAGGGCTACGCGCTCGTCACGGTCGGCCAGGGTGAGACGGTCAGGGCCGACATCGAGATCGTCTGGCAGCACGGGCCGAACGGCACCGCCTCGAAGACGTATGGCATCCGTTTCGGCGCCCTCAACGGTTCGGAGCGGTTCGCGCTCCTCGAGGCGATCTACGCGCCGGGCGGCCAGCCGCAGTTCCTCGGCGTCGTCGACGGCTCGGGCAAAGCTCCCGCGGAAGGACGCGCCGCCGCGAGTCTCCCGGCCGCGCACCACCTTTATTACATGCGGCTTTTGCGCCGCATCGAACAAGTCCACAAGCTGTCGCCTTCCGATACTGATCGCGTCCTGTTCTCGCGTCTATACGAAGGCAAGTCGCTTCAAGACGCGCTCATCGAGGCGAAGATCATCAACGACGACCTCTACGACGCGTTCATGGGCGCGGTCTACGACGTACCCTTCATCGACCTGAAACGCGACCGTCCGAGCGTCGGCGTTTCCGACGCGGTGACGGCGAGCGTCGCCTCGACGCAAAACGTCATTCCGATCGCGCGCGACGAAGGCAAGCTCGTCGTCGCGATGGCCGATCCGATGGACTTGCCGACGCTCGACTTGCTCCAGATGCGCAACCACCAACAGGTCGAGGTTCGCTTCGCGCTCATCGAAGACGTCGAGACTGCGATACGCGATGTCTATCAAGGCGCGCGGTTGCAGTCCGCCGACCGGCTGCTCGACCTCCTTCCCGGCATGGCCGCCCTCGAGTCGTTCAATGAAAACGAAGTCGAGGATCTCGAGACGCTCCGCAAGCTGTCTGATGCGACCCCGATCGTCTCGATCGTCGACTCGATGCTCCGTTCAGCGGTCGACGACGGCGCGAGCGACATCCATCTCGAACCGCAGACGGACAAGACGCTTGTCCGGTTCCGGCTCGACGGCGTCCTCCACTCGATCCGAACGCTTCCGAAGGCGGCGTATCCGGCGGTCGTCTCGCGCATCAAGATCATGTGCCGGATGGACATCACGATCCGCCATGTGCCTCAAGATGGGCGAGCGTCGATGCGCTACGCGCGCAAAGATTTCGACCTTCGCGTCGCGTCGATCCCGACCGTCGACGGCGAGAAGATCGTCATCCGTCTGCTCGAGAAGAACCCGTCGTACAAGACGCTTCGCGCGATCGGCTTCTCCGAGCGCAATTTCGAGCTGCTCGAGCCGATGATCCATCGGCCGCACGGCATGATCTTGTGCTGCGGCCCGACCGGCAGCGGTAAGTCGACGACGCTCTTCGCGGCGATCCAAGAGATCAACGACGGCGCGACGAACATCACGACGATCGAGGATCCGGTCGAATACCGCGTGCAAGGCGTCAACCAGGTCGAGATCGCGACGAAGCGCGGCGTGACGTTCTCGTCGATTCTCCGCTCGGTCCTCCGCCAAGATCCCGACATCATCTACGTCGGTGAGATCCGCGATCGAGAGACCGCCGATCTCGCCGTGCGCGCGGCGCTCACCGGCCATTTGCTCTTCTCGACGCTCCACACGAACACGGCGGTGCAAGCGATAGCGCGCCTTATCGATATCGGCGTCGACCCGGCGCTCATCGGCTCCTCGCTCATCGCGGTCGTCGGTCAACGGCTCGTCCGCCGCATCTGCGAGCGCTGCAAAGAAAAGTACGAGATCCCCGCTGACGAGGCGGTGTTGCTCGAAGAGATCCTCCCGCTCGTCGCACCAAAAGAGCTGTACCGCGGCAAGGGTTGCCATCAATGCCACGGCACAGGCTTCAAGGGCCGGATGGCCGTCCACGAAGTCGTCATCATCGACGAAGGCCTGCGCCGGCTCATCGCAAAGGCGGCCGACTCGACGCAACTGCTCGACTACGTCGTCAACGTCCAGCAGTTCGCCGACCTGCGCGACGATGCGGTCCAGCGCATGCTCGACGGGGCGACGACGCTGCAGGAAGTCCTGCGCACGACCGTCTAGACAGCAGCCCTCATGGCCGCTGATCGAGACTTCGGATTCTCCACAAGAGCCCTGCACGCCGGAACGCCGCCGGATCCGATCACCGGCGCGCGCACGACTCCGATCGTCATGAGCGCGAGCTACGTCTTCGAGTCGACCGAGCACGCCGCGAACCTCTACTCGCTGCGCACGTACGGGAACATCTACTCGCGCATCAGCAATCCGACGGTCTCGGCCTTCGAGGAGAAGATAGCAAGCCTCGAGGGCGGACTCGGCGCGGTAGCGACGTCGTCCGGACACGCGGCGCAGCTCGTCGCCGTGCTTTCGCTTGCGCAAAACGGCGACCACATCGTCAGCTCCGCTAACCTCTACGGCGGATCGGTGACGCAGTTCTCGGTCGCGTTCAAGCGGCTCGGGATCGAGACGACGCTCGTGCCCGGCGGCGAACCGGATGGCATGCGCGCCGCGATCCGGCCGAACACGAAGGCGCTCTACGTCGAGACGATCGGCAATCCTCAGGGCACGATCGGCGACATCGAAGGGCTCGCGAAGGTGGCGCATGCGGCCGGAGTGCCGCTCATCGTCGATAATACGTTCGCGTCACCGTATTTGTGCAGACCGATCGAGCACGGTGCCGACATCGTCGTCCACTCGGCGACGAAGTTCATCTGCGGGCACGGCACGGTCATGGCGGGGGTCGTCGTCGAGTCGGGCAGATTCCCATGGAGCGCCGGCAAGCATCCGCTCTTGTCGGAGCCGAGCCCCGGCTATCACGGCATGCTGTTCACCGAGACGTTCGGCGAATACGCGTTCCTCATGAGGGCGCGAGCTGAGGTGCTGCGGGATTTCGGCCCCTGCTTGTCGCCGTTCGACGCGTTCTTGCTCATCCAAGGAGTCGAAACGCTCGCCATTCGCATGGAGCGTGAAACGGCAAGCGCCGCGACGATCGCCGCCCATCTGGAAAAGCACGACGGTGTGGCGTGGGTGCGTTATCCTGGTTCGGCGTCGAACCCGCAGCGCGAGCTCGTGCGTAAGTACCTGCCGCGCGGAGCGGGCTCGATCTTCACCTTCGGACTGCGCGGCGGCCGAACTGCTGCGGTGGCGTTCATCGAGTCGCTCCAGCTCTGGAGCCATCTCGCCAACGTCGGCGACGCGAAGAGCCTCGTCATACACCCTGCCTCGACGACGCATGCGCAGCTCAGCGAGGACGAGATGGAGCGCGCCGGCGTCACGCCGGACATGGTTCGCGTCTCGGTCGGCCTCGAGGATGTCGACGATCTCATCTGGGATCTCGACCGGGCGCTCGAAGTCGCCGGCAAAGCCGCCGGAGCGGCGGCGCGTTGATCCTTCGCACCCCTGCGGAACGCCGCGAGCTGCTCGAACGGACGAAGACCGTCTTCATGGTCGGGGCGAGTCCGAACCACGTGCGCCCGAGCTACTTCGTCTATCGGTATCTGCTGTCGCACGGCTTCGAGGTGTACGGAGTCAATCCGAATGCTGCGTCGATCGACGGCGACGCGTGCTACCCGTCGCTATCGGCATGCGCGAAGGTGCACGGAGCTCCGGACGTCGTCGACGTCTTCAGACGGAAAGAAGAAGTGGTAGCGGTCGCGCGCGATGCGATCGCCGTCGGTGCGAAGGCGATCTGGTTCCAGTACGGCGTCATCAACGACGAGGCGATCCGCATCGCCGACGAGGCGGGATTATTCGTCGTCTACGACCGGTGCATGAAGGTCGAGCACGCGCGTTTCCACGGCGGTCTCACCATGACGGGGATGAACTCGGGCGTTATCTCGTCGCGCCGGCACCGCTAGTTCCGACTGAACCTGTGCGCGGGGCCGAAAAGAACGACGTAGACGCGGTTGCTGAGTTCGACGCGCGGTTCGAGCCACTCGCCGAGTTGCGGGCGCATCGATTCGAGGTACGATATCGCCCGCCGGTTCGGGTCGACGTAGTAGTACTGATTTTCGATGTACCAAACGCGCGTCTTGGGGTTATCGCTCAGCCATCTTGCTAGCGCTGAGACGGAAGTCGGCCCGACGATGGGTAGTTCGGGGTGATCGACGTACGTCGAACCGTAAGCACCGGAGATCTCGTCCATGTAGCCCTGATCGAAAACGATGATATCGCTGCGTTGTTCGCGCTGCTCGAAGATCGACTGCACCAAGTTCCAATCGGGGAACTGATACAGCGGATCGAAAAGCACGTTCGTCGTGCAGAATGCGAGCAGGGCAAAAATCGCTCCGCCGACCGCGAACGCCGCGATGCGCACATTCGGCAGAAGAAGATGCCGGTCGACGACTTGGCCGACGCCGATCGCGAACACGGGAAGGACGGGCAGCAAGTAACGCGGCGCGGCGAGGAACTTGCCGCTGATGAGGCTCAAGACGACCTGGAGGGCCGCGACGAGCAGCCAGAACGGGAGAACCGTCCGGCGGGCTGACCACGCGGCCCAGACGCACATCGCCACGACGATGAACGTCACGACGACATCAAAGCCCGGCGCTCGGATCCACGCGAGCGGTGTTCCGTCGAGCACGGCGTCGCGGGCGATCGTCCACCACTCGATTGGCAGCGACGCCGTGCCCGCCACAAGGCCACCGCCGGGGAGCTGCCTGAGCATGTATGGCAGCCACGGCAAGAAGCTTAGACCGGCGAGCACAGCGCCGGCGGCGGCAGGCCATGCCGAGCGACGTTTCGCTAGACCATAGAGAAACTGGCAAGCTACGTTCAGGATTCCGAGGTAGTGGAGATACGGCTGGGTTATCGCGCAGAGCGCGAACAATGCCCATAGAACGATCCGTCGCCGGCCTTCCGCGCGCTCCGCTTCGATGAGCAACCACCACGAGACCGCGACGAGCGCGTCGAATACGACGTACATCCTGTAGATGCGGTCCCAGAGGATCGACGTCGGGTCGATCGCGATGATCAGCGCGGCGACGCCGGCAGCCACGGGGCCGAAAAGCCTTCTGGCGATCGCCCACGTCGCGACGATCGTCACGAGGGCGAACGGCGCGGTGAAATACCGATACCATTCGTGCGGCCATCGATCGCTCGGCATGTGGAGCCCGACGAGGAAATGAGTGATCGCATAGAAGAGCGGTGGATGATAATCTGTAGCGGCTAGGATCGATATCATATCGCGCAGCGGTTGTGTGGCCACTTGAAATGTGTGGATCTCGTCGACGTAAATGCTGCTCGAGGTCAGACCGATGAGCCGGGTCGCGGCTCCGATGACCAAAGCGACGACGAGCATCGCGTAGCTGGGGTCGATGCGTTTGATCATTTCCGATCGAGTATCGCGACGGTCACCGTCTCGCCGGTCGTCGCCCGGTTGAACCGCTCGACTCCATCGATGCGATAGTAGGGGTTCAGATCCTTGATGAGATCATCGTTCGGATCGACGGCGCTTGCGCCGAAGAGCACGAGCCACACCCGCTTGTAGCCCCTGATCTTCTCCGTTTTCGCAGCCGCGACTGGTCCGCCGCCGTCGACGCCGATCTGCGCGAACGGCGTGGACGGCGCGATACGCTTCAGGACGAGCAACGAGGACGGCTGCTCGGCGACGACGGCATCGCTCGCCGAAGCGCGCGCCATGACGAAACTCCAGATAGCCGGCCAGTCGGCGGTATAGAAATACGGATCGGTCGCTCGGACGATCCCGTACGCCGCAACGGCGGCGACGATCCCGACGACCCCGAGCGCGGCAGGACGTCGCATAGAAGCAAGGTGCGCTAGCGCGACGCCGAGCCACGCGCACGCCGCGTAGCCGAGCATCAAGAAGTAGCGGTCGAGGTACAGTGATTCATGTTTCGCAAGACTCACGAGCACGACGAGCACCGACGATAGCCCGAGCCACGGCAATGCCGTGCCGCGAGAGAAGAAGAGGGTGGTGGCGAGAGCAACGGCTAGACCGATGACGGCGATGATGTGGATCGGATCGAGCCAAACGTCGGTCTCGGGGTGGAGCAACGCCTCCCCGGGGATCCGGAAGATCGCTGCGGCGGGGTGCTCAAGACCCCACGGCCACGACTGTCCGCCGAACGACATCTGGTGGGTGAAGGTGGCCAATTGCGGAAGGAATGCGACGCACGCGACGACCGCTCCGACGACGGCCTTTGTCAGCGCGGTCCGCTCGCGGATCGCGATCCAGATAAGCTGCGAGGCGAGCACGAACAGTGCGAGATACAGCAGATACATGGATGCGATCGTGCACGCGACCCAACCGCACCACAGTGCCCGACGTGCGCCGACCGCCAGGTCATCGCGCACGACGACGAGCGACAAGAAATACCAGCCGAGGAGCTCGAAGGTGGAGAAGGGCGCGTACATGCGCACCCAGGTGTCGTAGAAGACGATCGTCGGCATCACGGCGGCGAGCGCCATCGCGATGAGCGCCGGCGTTCGACCCGCCCACAAGTTCACGATCGCATAGACGAGGACGACGGATGCGACGCCGAGAGCGACCATGAACAGGCGCGGCACGATGTCCGGCGCGTTGAGTGCCTCGAACGGACGAAGGATGACGAGGATGAGCGGCGGGTGGACATCGGCACCCATGAGCGGGATGCCCTGACGAAGCGGCAGCCCGGCCATGTCGAGCGTGAGCGCTTCGTCGACCTGAAGCGGTCGTCTCACTGCTTCGACGATCCGTAGCGCCGTCGCCGCGGCGAGGATCAGCCAAAACGGCGCGACGGCCGTTATACGACGATTAAGATCAGTGGACGTCGTAGACGTCCGCCGTGTCATCCGGGGCGAGCAATGATGGGGGCGGCGGCCTACAGAGTCCCATTATTGTGTCGGGATCCAAATACACATCCCGCGTTCGGACTTGGTCCGAAGTGATTGCGATTGATTGCCCCGAGCAGTCGTTCAAGTGAAAGCCTTCCTTGCTTGCTATCACCTGATAGTCTCCAGGCAGAAGGCCTAAGAATGCATAGAAACCGTTCGCGTCCGATTGAGTCTGGATCGTCCCCGCAGGCCCGGTAGCGACCACCAGGGCCCCGGCGGCCGGGCCGTTCGCATAAACGTAGCCGCGGACTCCACCGCCGTCCGCCAATGAAGTCGCTGTCGAAAAGAGCAAAGCGAACAATGCAAGTGTCGCAATACGCTTCATGGTCGCGACGTTTCGTTGCCGCCTGCGGCGAGTACTCGCGTCGGCAGAAGCGTGAGCGCTGACGTCATCGTGCGATCCATCAAAGGCGGATGAGGGTTTGCAGGAATCCGGCTATTTCGTGAAACAGTTATTATACGAAGTGAGCGACACTCAAAAACGCCCGGCCCTCATCGACGCCTTTTCGGCCTATATCCGCCTCGAGAGGGGCCTCTCCCAGGGCACTGCGGTGGCCTACACGGGCGATTTGGACGACTTCGCCCGGTTCCTCGATAAAGGCCGCGACGAGGCACGGCTGGCCAAGGCTGACCTCAGCGACGCCCGCCGCTACGTCATGACGCTCATGGGCCAACGCAAATACTCAGCGGCGGCTGTCCGGCGGCGGATCGCCTCGCTGCGGGCCTTCTTCAAATACCTCAAACGGACCGGAAAACGGTCGGACGACCCGCTGTCGGACTTCAAGCCGCCCAAGGAGCCCAAGACCCTGCCGAAGGTGCTGACCGAGCGCGAAGTCGCCAAACTGCTGGCCGCCAAGGTCCATACCGACGACGAATTCCTCTACGCCCGCGATCATGCGATGCTCGAGCTGCTCTACGCCGCCGGCATCCGAGTCGCCGAGCTTGTCGGGCTCAATACGGCGGACGTCGATCGCGAGCGACGGACGCTGCGCGTCACCGGCAAGGGCAACAAACAACGGATGACACTTGTCAACAAGACCGCCGTTCGCGCGCTCAATCGCTGGCTTGCGATCCGGCCTGCGTCGCAGACCGATGCGCTCTTCGTGAGCAAATCCGGCAACCGGCTCTCGACGCGGATGGTGCAATACATGTTCCGCGCGCTCAAGAAGGCAGCGGGCATCGAGCGCTACGCCTCGCCGCATACGTTGCGACACTCGTTCGCGACGCATCTGCTCGAGCATGGCGCCGACCTCGTCGTCATCAAAGAGCTGCTCGGTCACGAGAATCTGAGCACGACGCAGATCTACACGAACGTCTCGCTCGAACACATCCGTCAGACGTACGACGACGCGCATCCGCGAGACAAAGACACCTGACGCCGTGAAATGACGGAGCGACCGGTCCCGTGGAAGGCCGGCCGCTCCTGGGCGGGGAGAGAAATCGTCGAGAGGAAGCCGAGGGCGTGGGCAGTCGCCCTCGGCTTTTTTTGGTCTACGTCAGTGAGTGGTCGTCGTCGATTCTATGTGTCGTTCGGTGAAGAACATGTGGTCGCCGCCCATCTCGCTGAGATGGAGCAGGATCTCGCCGGCGGTCGGTGAGCCGGATGGACCTTTGAAATACATCCGATCGTGGGTCTGCTCGTTCTCATGGCCGCTGGACATGGAGCTGCGCTGCTGCGAAGTCAACACCGCTTCCATGCGCTGATGCGTCGACTGCATGATCGACATCATCTGTTGCATCGCTGCCTGATGCGTCGACAGCACCGCCTGCGCCTCGCCGGGCGAGAGCGCTGCGTTCAACTGCTTCGTCGCAGCATCCCAATCGGGGTTCGGAGAGACCGCAAGATTGCCGACGATCTGCGCGAGCAGCTGCCGGTGAGCGGGCGTGATCGAGCCGAGGACTCTCGAACGAGCCTGCGACATCAACTGCTGCATCTGCTGATGCGACTGATCCATGATCTGATGGATCTGTTGCTGTTGGGCCGGCGTGAGGTTCTGGCCATCGAGATCGAAGGCCATGCCCATGCCGGGCGGGGGAGGCATCGGAGGCATCGGAGCGGGCGCTTCGCCGGCGACCGCACCCAGAGGAAGGCTGATGACGGCGACGGCGAATATCGCCGGGATGAGGTTTCTCATAGGAGCGAGTATACGACCGACACCTTACGGCAGCGTGTGACGGGCCGTCTTCTTCTTCTGCCGGCCGCTTCGTTTCACAGGGCCCTCTAAGGCGGATTTGGTCCGATAGACACATGACCGCAAAGCAGGGCGTCCCCGTCGCCGCGATCGCCGCGCACTGCGCGCTCGTCGCGCTTTGGCTCGTTCTCGCGGTCGGGATCTCCGCATTCGCGCTCCATCTGAGCACGTCAGCCGTCAACTACGGGGATGTGCAGCTCGCGGATGCCGCTTCGGGCCTCGGGCGAATGGCGGCGTCGCTCAGCGCTGCCGGCGCGAGCGAGGTTCAGCTGACGACATCGATCACCGCTGCGGCGAAGGCGCGCGGTCTTTCCGTGTCGAGCCAGAGCATGCCGCGCCCACCAGAACCCGACCCGCGCTTGCCGGTGCCGCCGCCCTTCGGACTCATGGTGCCGACGCAGATCCTCAGCCCGTCCGGGCCGTTCGAGTCGCCATCAGCGGTCCTGCACGTCGCCGACACGATGTTCGTCTTCCAGCTTGAAGACGATCCCGTCATGAACGTAGAGCGTTGGTATGCTATCTCGATGATCGCTCTGTTCGTCATCGCGATCCTCGTGTCGTTCCTCGTTCAGCGCCGGACCCTGCGCCGAGCGCTCGCGCCGGTCACGACAATCGAGTCCGCGCTTCGCCGTCTCGCCGTCGGGGAATACGCACGCCTCGAGATGTTCGGCGACGAATCGAGCCCGGGCGTCGTCGGCGCCTACAATGCGGCGGCTGATGAGCTTGCGTCATCGATCCGTTTACGCGCCGAGGCTGAGGCGAATCTCCGCCAGTTCGTCGCCGACGCCGGCCACGAACTGCGGACGCCGCTCACAGTCGTCATGGGTTTCGTCGACGTCCTGCGCCAGGGGGCGATCGCCGAACAAGCGCTCGCGCAACGCATTCTCGACTCCGTCGCCGTCGAAGGCGAGCGCATGCGCCGCCTCATCACGCGCATGCTCATGCTCGCACGGCTCGACGCGGTGGCGCCGGAACGCCGAGAGTCGGTCGATCTGTCGCAAGTGGTCGCCGACACCGTCCAGTCGTTCGAACCGCTTCGCGGCACGACATCGCTCGCGACGAAGCTCGACCCCGATGTCAGCGTCGCCGGCTCGGCATCGGACGTCCGCGAGATCGTCGGCATCCTCGTCGACAACGCGATCAAGTATGCGCCCGGCTCGCATGTCGTCGCGTCGACGACGCGCGACGATCGTTACGGGATCCTGACTGTGACCGACGACGGTCCGGGAATGCCGCCTGAACTACGCGTGCGCGCGTTCGACCGATTCTCCCGCGGCGACGAGCGCGGCTCGGTGCCCGGTTCCGGCCTTGGCCTCGCGATCGTCAAGCGGATCGCCGTGCGTGCCGACGGCGACGTCGATCTCGAAAGCGGGCCGGGAAAAGGCACGCAGGTCCGCGTGCGACTGCCGATCGCGGACGGTTTAGTCCGCGGCGTCGGCGTGCAGTGAGTAGCCGGCCGAACGCACGGTGTGGATGAGCTTGCGGCCCTGACCGCCGTCGATTTTCGCGCGCAGATACGAGATGTACGTCTCGACGACGCCGATCTCGCCTTCGTAGTCGTGACCCCAGACGATCTCGAGCAACTGTTCTTTGCTGAAGATCCGGTGCGGCTCGCGCAGCAGAGTCACGAGCAGCGAGTACTCGCGATTCGTCAGCGCGATCTTCGCACCGCCGCGGCGCACGTCACGCGATTTCACGTCGACCGAGAGGTCGGCATGCTGCAGCCGTTCGGGTTGGGCGCTCATCGTCGGCCGGCGTAACGCGGCGGTGATGCGCGCGATGAGCTCCGAGAGAGCAAAGGGCTTCGCCAGGTAATCGTCGGCGCCGAGCTGCAAACCCGTTATCTTGTCGTCGACGTCGCCTTTGGCCGTGAGCATGATGATCGGCGCCTGCGTGTGGCTGCGGATCGCGGGCAGCAGCGAGAAGCCGTCGGCGAACGGGAGCATGACGTCGAGCAGGACGACATCGGGCTGCCAGCCGTCGATGACCTCGCCGACAGCTCTGCCGTCGGCAAGCACCTTGACGATGAAGCCTTTGCGCTCGAGCCCGAGCTGCAGCATCTCGCGGATGTTGCGCTCGTCATCGATCGCGAGGACCTTGGCGCCGTTGCCGTCCATGTCGAGCATCTTTGCCAGCATAGCCACAGATTCTTGGAGCGCCCTGTGAACCTTCGCTGATGTAGCGGTCGACCTTCAGGTCGACCCTCGCGGTCTTGACGTTGCGGGACTCGTCTCCGGTCGAGCTAAAGCTCGACCGCTACGCTAAACGTCGCGCTTGTTGAAGCTCCAGATGCCGAGCAGTAAGACCGCGACGATCCAGCCGGCCGACCATATCAGAAATGGCCCCGTCGGCGGGGTGGACACCGTGATCGGGTTGGCGCCCTGTGTCGTGCCGCTCATCGCGGCGATGAGAACGGGCTCGAGCGCGAACGCCGCGCCGCGCCAGAGACCTCCCGTCGGAACGAGCAGCGTAATGGCGGTACAGGCGTGCTGCAGACCTTCATTGTGGAATATCGCGGCGGCGGTCGATCCTGGTTGCGCGAGCCACGACACGCCGTAGAGGACGAGGGCGATGATGCCGCCGGTGATCGAGGCGAGTCGCGTCGAAAGCGCGAGCGCAAGGGTCAGCAGCGCGATCGCCTGGAACGCGATGAATCCGAGCGCGACGATCGGATGAGGCGGCACGTAGCCGGTGATGAGGCGCACGACGATGAGCTCGAGGCCGCCTGCGCCAAACGCGTACAAGGCGAGCAGCACGGAAAGCCCGAGCCACTTGCCGAGCAGCACGTCGCTGCGGCGGATCGGCCGCGGAAGGACGACGAGCGCGACGCCGGATTCGACTTCGCCCGCGATCGACGGCGCTGCGAGGAACGCCGCCCCGACCGCGAGCACGAAGCTGAACATCTGCGCGAGCATGATGACGAGGATCGCGTACGTCGCTGCCGCCTGCGAAGGCGATGGGCGGCCCTCGACGATCGACATCGCATGCAAGCGCTCGAAGCCCCATCCCGAAAGCCCGATGACGAGGAGCGAAAGCAACCCGACCGCCAGGATGACGCGACGCCGCGCCGCTTCGCGCAGCGTCAGGCTAGCGATCGCGAGCAGCGGCATCAGCGGATCCATGAAGCAATCGGATGAACTGGTCTTCGAGCGACCGACGATTCGGCTCGACCGCTGTTATCCGCGCGCCGGCGCGCACGAGAGCGGCGACCGCGTCAGGGACTTGTCCGGGCGTCACGCCGCGGAGGACGATCGCCCGGCCTCCTTCTTCTTCTGCCGCCTGACCGAATGGCTTCAGCGTCTCGAGGAACGCCGGCGATGCCGCCTCCATCTTTATCCGCACCGACCAGCCGTCGCCCGTTATCTCTGCAAGCGGCCCGATGGCGATGACGCGACCGCGGTCGACGATCGCCACGCGATCGCAGACCTGCTCCACCTCGGTGAGCAGGTGCGAATTGAGGAACACCGTCACGCCGCGACGCTTGAGCGCATGAAGTACGTCGCGCACTTCGCGACGCCCGACCGGATCGAGCGCCGACGTCGGCTCGTCGAGCAAGATGAGCTCGGGCTCGCCGATGAGCGCGACCGCGAGGCCGAGACGCTGCTGCATTCCTTTGGAATACGATCCGACGCGGTCCGAGGCGCGTTTCGCGAGGCCGACCGTCTCGAGCGCGTCGTCGACGTGTCTCGTCCGCGCGCCTTTCGAAACGCCTGCCAGCACGCAATGGAAGCCGAGCACCTCGCGCGCGCTGAGCCAATCTTGGTATCGGAAGAGCTCGGGCAGATATCCGACTTTGCGGCGCGTCTCGCGATCGCCGACCGGCGCACCGAGCACGAATGCCTCGCCGCCGCTCGGAAACGTCAAACCGAGCAAGAGCTTCACCGCGGTCGTCTTGCCGGCGCCGTTGGGTCCGAGAAACCCGAAGACTTCGCCGCGCGGAACGCTCATCGAGAGCGCCGCGAGCGCGGCGACGTCCCCGTACTGCTTCGCGAGATCGACCGTGTGAATAGCGGGCGAGGGGCCTGCTGATGCGGACCCCTCGCGCGACACGGCCGCCGTCATGCGCCTATCGAAGCGATTGCGCGATCTCCATGAGCTGCCGCTGCTGCATGCCGCCGCATACTCCGTAGACGATGCCGTTCTTCTGCCAGACGATCATGCCCCCGACGCCCGTGTTGTCGCCGATCGCAAGACCTTGCGCGCCGTCGATCGCTACCTGCTGCGAGTACGATTTGTCGATGGGAACCGGTATCGGCATCGTCGTGCTCGGGTCTCCGATGGCGCGGATTTCGTCGGCGAGCTGCGGCGCTACTCCCGGCATCGCGAGGAGGTAGTCCTCGATCTCGCGCGTCGTCGCTCCCGTCGAGTAGACCCGAGGTGCGACCGCCTCGACGACGACGAGCGGCGGCAGGTTCGAGATGTCATCGCTGGGCTCGCGCTCGACCCGGGTGTTCGCGTCCGACGATTTGTCGTCGATCGTTCCACCCGAGCGAACTTGTTCGGTAGCGCTATGGCGCATCGGTGCCGACGGCAATTGGGCGCCGTAAGTGACGACGATCATCGGTCCGGCGTGGAGCGTGAGGACGCTCCCATCGAGACCCGGCGGCATCGGCGGTATCGGTTTGTGGACCGATGCTGCGTACGCTCGCGCTCGAGCGGCGCTGAACTGGAAGGCTGCAGAGACCGGCGAGATCGCGTAGTAATGCGCCTCGCGTGACAAGTTCGGCGGCACGTATGACGGCAGGCGCGCTGGGATGTGCGTCAGCGCCGATGCTAGCGCTGCTGTGGCGACTTCGCGATGCGCGGTCGCGCCCTGCTGCGCCATCGTGCCGAAGGACTTGAGATCCGGCATGTACTGGAGCTCGCCCTTTGAGATATTGATCGCGACGAACGTGTGCGGTTCGAAGATCGTCAAAAAGCTCTGCGCGAGCGTGCCCATGGGCGTGAACACGAACGCGACCACGAGGACGGCAGCTGCAAGCGCACCGATCGCGGGTGCGACATATCGTCGCCGCAGGGGACCTATAAGGCGCTGCAGTCCCGACGAAACGCTCGGAATGGATGTCTTCTTGCGCGCGATGAACCGGCTATACGCCGAGACCGCGTCGACGCCGCTGGCCGTCGAAGTTCCGAGAGCAGCTCTCGCCGCTTCCGCCTCGTCGGCGACGATCGCAGCTCGCGCTTGGCACTGCGCGCAGCTATCGATGTGACGCTTCAGGTCGGACGACACCGCGAACGGCTCGTCGAGCATTCGGCGCAGCGCGCCCTCATCAGCGTGACGCATATTCGAACTCCTTCTTGAACGCCGATTCCGCCCGGCGAAGCACCGATCCGACATGGTTGACCGGAATGCCGAGCGCCGCTCCGACTTCGGCATACGACATCCCTGAGTAGCGCAGGGCGAGCACCGAGGCGTATCGCTCCGACAGCTTGCTCATCGCAGCGCGAACGGCAGCTGATCGCTCGGCATGTTCGAGCCGGGATGGCGGATCCGTCTCGGTCGCCGTGCCGAGCGTGAGCGGCTCGTCCGTCCGATGGTCGCGCTCCTCGCGTGCCGCGCGACGCCGCCGCGAGCGGATCGTGTTGAACGCGAGATGCACGACGGCCCGGCGCAGCCACGCGGCCGCATACGGCGCATCCGCCGCGTGCGAGCGATGGTACTGGGTGAAAGCCTCTTGCGCGACGTCCTCGGACTCGCTCGCATCGAGACCCGTCCGCATCGCGATCGAGTGGATGCGTGGATATTCGGCGAGGTACAACGACTCGAACGCGTCCGCATCCGTCCGCACGTGCATCGCCTCTTCGACTGTCAAGGCCCAGGCCAATCGCTTCGCCTCCCGGTCGCGCCCTGCTACGCCCTTAGAGCACCGCCGGTCGGCCGGTTGTGACGCCTCTTAGACCGCTATTTCGGTTCCGATCTTCTTGCCTTTAGCCCGCTCGACGGCCACAGCCGCGCAGGCGATGTCCTCGATCGCCATGCCGAGCGATTTGAAGATCGTGGTTTCGTCCGCCGACCGGCGACCCTCCGCCTGCTTCACGACGACATCGCAGAGGCGAACGAGGTCGGGCTGGGCGGGAAGCTTGCCCTCGCGGATCGCGGCGAGGATGTCGCCGGACTCGCGCATCGCGCCTTCGACCGTATCGACGAAGAGGCGCGCGCGGCCGACAAGACTCGGTGACAGCTCTTGCATAGAAGGCGCGCTCGACCCGACCGCATTGACGTGGGTCCCCTGCTCGATATCTGCTTCATCCACGATCGGAATCGTCGACGGCGTCACCGTGCAGACGACATGCGCACCGAGACACGCCTCCCCGATCGTCGCCGACACCGTCGCCTTGATGCCGAGCCCGCTGGCCCAATCGGCGAGTTTCTTCGCGTTGTCGCGCGTGCGGCCCCAGACGCGGAGTTCGCGGAGCATGCCTATCGCCTGGAGGGCTTGTACATGCGACCGGGCTTGGACGCCAGTCCCGATCATCGCGCCGACAGTTGACCCTTCGCGCGCGAGCGCGCGCGTCGCGATCGCCGATGTCGCCGCCGTGCGCATCTCGGTGATGAGCCGGCCGTCGAGCAATGCAGACGGCACGCCGGTCTGTGGATCGAAGAGCTCGATGATCGCGTTGTGCGTATGGAGTCCGAGCTTCGCGTTGTCGGGGAAGAACGTGACGAGCTTCGCGCCGAGACCCGTACCGTCGATAGCGCACGGCATGGAGCCGAACATGCCGGTGCTCGTGCGAACGGCGACCCTGACCGGCTGGATGACTTTGTCTTGCGCTTGCGCCCGAAGTGCGCTCTCGACCGCCTCGATGACGTCCGCCATCGGAAGAACCGCAGCGATGTCGGCCTCCGAAAGGACGAGCATGCGGCGCTCGCTCATGCGGCGAGCGTCAGCGGACGCACCGGAACTTCGCGTAGATGTACGGGTATGCCGAGCGGTACCAGTTGCGGAGACTGCGGCGGATCAGCTCGCGCGCCGTCACCGGCGAACCGCCCTTCACGACGAAGTGGAGGTCGTCGAAGAAGTCGGCTGAGTACTGCGGGTACGTCACCATCGGCTCGAAGCCGGGCAGCGGTCCGAACGGCGTCGCGGTCCACTCCCATCCATTGCCGATGAGGTCGTTGACGCCCCACGCGCTCGCTCCCGCGGGATGCGACCCCACGGGTTCCGGATCCCATGTAGCAAAATCGAATGCGCCGAATTTTGCCGCTGGAGCGCCATCACCCCACGGCAGCGCACGTTCGTCGCCGCCGGGCGTGCCGAACGCCGCGCGATGATACTCGGCCTCCAACATCAGGCGGGCATTTTTCCACGTCGCGTACGCGATCGCCTGATCGCGCGTCGTGTAAACCGGCCACGAGCGACGGAGCGGTAATTCCTCGAACATGCCGAGGATGCGCCACTCGTCGCCGCGCTGCACCCAGAACGGCGGCGGCGGACCCCCGGCGTTGACGAATTCGAGATAGTCGGCGTTCGTCACGCTGTGCGTATCGACGGAAAACGCCGGAACATCGACCCGAAGCTCCTCGAATTCGTTATCCCAGCCGAACGGGATCGCGTCGCGCTTGGCTCCGAGAGTCGCCGCTCCGGCCGCGATACGCACGACCTCGTTACGCGGTAACGCTCCATCTGCGGGCGCGGCGCCGTTGCTAGGTTTGCGCTTGTGCTCGAGCGGCACGCGATGATAGATGTAGAGAAGCGTCTCATGATGCATCTGCTCGTGCTCTAGGATCGTATAGGCCGCCTGAACCGCTCGGCTGCCTGCCGGCGCCGACTCCGCCTGTCGAAGGCAGTCGACGATCACGTCGTCGCACGCTTTGCCGAAGGCGAGTATCTCGTCGCGATCCGGCCACGACGAACGCGTCGCGGCCGCGGCTGCCTTCGCATCGGCCGGATCGATGCCGCGCTGGAAAAGCCGTTCGAGCTCGGGATCGACGGACTTGACGCCCATCGTGTCGCGAGCGAGCGTGATAAAACTGAACGCGGGCAGATGCCCTTCGTAGAAGAGCACCGGGTGGCGCAGCGGGATCGGCCGGCTCGCGTACGCCTGCGCATCGACCATGTCGAAGAGCATGGTCGAACGCTCGCGATTGCGGCGGTACCAATCGGTGAAATCGATGGCGGTCGAAGGTGGATTGAGGACGTCTCGCATCATGCGCTCCTTTCGGCGTGCGCCGATAAGGGGCCGAGGCGCTTCCATTTCACGATTCGCCCGACCTCCCTACACGTTGTATCCGCGAGGATACGTCGCGCTAGTTATGGCCCGGCAATGCTGTGCGCTCGCCGATCAGTTGCGCTGTCGCATGCAGCCAGCGTCGGCCGATACCGTCAAGCGGCCTCACGTATTGCGCGCGCAACTGGTCGAACTGGTTCCAAGCGTCGGCATCGTCGCGGATGAGGTACCCTGCGCGCGTCAAGCGCGAGCGGATGATCTCGCGCTCCGCGGACGTCGTCGTCTCCGGGGCACGGCCAGGCAGATCGAAATATTCTTCGAGATCGTGCGTCAGGTGCATGCCGACGTCGAGAAAAAGCCGCGCTTCGCCGATGGGCGCATCGTCTGGAAGCGTGACCGTCACGAGCAGCGCCGCCGCATCGAGCAATGCCCCGAGCGCGGCGACCCACGACTCGTCCTTGTGACTCGAGCGGAACGCCATGAGGATCGGATACGCCAGGTGGCTGTCCATGACGTCGGCCACCCACAGCTCGCTGTCGCGGAAGAGCGCCGATAGGTCGCGCGTCATCCCAAGGGCGCCATACGTTTCGAGGAGCGCCACGCCCGATGCGGGCGCACCGGCACGCGTGTCGAGGATGACGACGAAGCGCTCGCGCTGCTGGAAAGCGCCGATGATCGAGTACAAGAACGTGATAGCGACCGCGACCGTGCCGATGCCGCTCGCGCCGGCGAACAGCGACACGGCGCGCGTCCATCCGCCGGTCGCGACGAAGTCTCCGTAGCCGATCGTGAGCAAGCTCGTCGCAGAGAAATAGAGCGCTGAGCCGAAATCGGGGAGCGGCGGCTGGACCTGATAGCGCAACCCCCAGAGGATGAGCGAGTACGACACGACGAGAGCGAACAGCCAGATGCCGAGGAGCATGATGAAATAGAGCGGTGCGAGCGGGCCGAGTATGTCTTCTCTCCACTCGACAGGCGTCGCAGCTGCGATTCGCCTCATCGTGATAAAGACAAGACGCGCGAACCAGACGCTGATGCGGTTCACGCCCTGGACGGCACGCGGCACGAGCACTTGCTTGAAGATATCGTTGAGCACCCAGACAACGCCGAACGCCCCGAGCACCACGTAGACCACGGTCATGATCGGATTGTGTGGCGGGCGAACTCCGCCTCCCTTCCGTCGGACCTATCCTCTTGTCTAGGCCGTCATCGCCCGGATGGCCGATGCATCGAGGCGGTGCGCGTCGCATCATACACGGTAGAGCAAGGCGGTCGACGCAGGGTCGACCGCTCCACGAGGAGACGCAGAGAAATGTCCGCACTGACCAACCTTTCCGACGATCTGGGCAACGCCGTCGCGACCGCCGCACGATCCGTCGTCACCGTCCACGGCGGGCGGCGCTTCGGAGCGAGCGGCGTGCTCTGGCGACCGGGGGTGGTCGTCACGACCGACCACGCCCTCGAGCAAGACGAGGAGATCGGGGTAACCCTGCCCGACGGCACGCGCGTCGCCGCAAGGCTCGCGGGCCGCGATGGCAGCACGGATCTCGCAATACTAAAAATCGACTCGGCGGCGGCTCAGGTCGCGGAACGAGCACCGTCGGACGCGCTGCGCATCGGGCACGTTGTCATCGCCGTCGCCCGACCCGGCGGTGACGGTCCTTCAGCCAGCATGGGCGTCATGAGCGCGCTGTCGGATTCTTGGACGACATGGCGCGGCGGGCGCGTCGATCGCTTTATCCGCGCCGACTTGACGCTCTACCCTGGGTTCTCGGGTGGTCCGCTCGTCGACGCGGCGGGGCGCCTGATCGGCATCAACACCTCAGGCCTGACCCGACATTGGTCGGTGGCGCTGCCGCCGTCGACCGTCGATCGCGTCGCCGATGCCCTCCTGACGAAAGGGCGAATCGCCCGCGGCTACCTCGGCGTTGGATTGCAGCCGGTTCGCGTGCCTGAATCGATCGCGCGCACGCTGCAGTTGGCGCGTACCGGCGGCGCGATCGTCGTCGCCGTCGAGCCCGGGAGTCCGGCGGATCGAAGCGGCGTCATGATCGGCGACGTCCTCGTCGGCATCGACGGCAGCGCCGTCTCCGATGTCGAGGATGTCCACGGCCTGCTCGGGCCGGACAAAGTCGGCTCGCAATCCTCGCTGCGCGTGATCCGCGCCGGCGCGCTCACGCAAGTGTCCGTCACAATCGGCGAACGCGCCGGCTCGGACGACGAATAGCGGACGACGAATAACCTGGGAGCGGTCGAGATTTATCTCGACCGCCGCGATCTAGCCAGTACGACCATAAGGACTCTCAAATGCTCGAACGCAACCAGAACAACGTGACCGAACTGGACGCAGATCTCGCCGCGATCGCCGGACGGCTGCGGCGCTCGACGGTGCAAGTGGTGCCCGGCAACGGCCGAGGCTCGGGGCTCATCGCGCGATCCGACGGCACGATCGTCACGAACGCGCATGTCGCGCACGGCAAGCGTGCGAAAGTCGTCCTCCACGACGGCCGCGAACTGAACGGAGAAGTTGTCGCGAAGGCTCGAGAGCGCGACCTCGCAGTGATCCGCGTCGACGCTCGCGACCTGCCGGTGGTCGAGTTCCGTGACGCGCGTGCGCTGCGACCCGGAGAACTCGTCCTCGCCGTCGGCAACCCGCTCGATCTCGTCGGCGCACTGACCAGCGGCATCATCCACAGCGTCGATCGGACCGCTCGTAGGGTCGTCGCCGACCTCTTGCTGCTTCCGGGAAATTCAGGCGGTCCTCTCGCCGATGCCAGTGGCAGGATCGTCGGCGTCAACTCGATGGTCGTCAACGGACTCGCCGTCGCTATCGCGTCGAACGTCGTCCGCCGCTTCATCGCGTCGCCGTCCGAACGGCCGTACATCGGCATCGTCGCGCAGCCGGTCCAAGTGCCCGTGATGGGAGAGCAACGTCTCGGACTGCTCATCACCGACGTGGCCGATCGCTCACCCGCTGATCGTGCGCATCTCATGCCCGGCCGCATCGTCATCGGGGTCGGCGGAGCGTTGCTCGATTCGCCCGACGATCTCGCGGCTGCCGTCGACGACAGCGAGGTCGGTGGATCGATCCGGCTCGACCTGCTCGACGGTGAGCGCGTCGGCGGAATCGAAGTCTTCATCGGCGACGCGTCGAGGGCCCAGAAAGCGGCATGACGCGGATCGCGATCGCGGGGTCTTCCGACGTCGCCCGTGCGGGCGTCGCCAGCATCGTGGCGGGTATCGACGGGTTCGACCTGGTCGGTCGCGCCGCGACACCCGATGAGCTCGCCGATCTCGTGCGTTCCTCGACACCCGACGTCGTGCTCATCGACGCCGGTCCGAACGACGCCGACGACATCGCCCGGTGGCTATCGGTAATGGGTGATGCGCTCCACGCACCGGGCGTCGTGCTGCTCTCGGACGAGCCGTCGGATGAGGCGTTCGGCCGGCACCGAGCGTGGGCGTCCTTGCCGCGCCAGGCCGGGCGAGAAGAGATCGAAGCGTCGATCCGCGCGGTTGCGGTGGGACTCGTCGTCCTCCACCCCGACGCGCTCGATCAACCTGCGCCTGTCCGTTCCAACGTCGACGGCGGCGTGCTCACGCCGCGAGAGATCGAAGTCCTCGGCATGCTGGCGGGCGGACTGCCGAACAAGGCGATCGCGAAGAAACTCGGCGTCTCCGCGCATACGGTGAAATTCCACGTCGGTTCGATCATGACGAAGCTCCACGCCTCGAGCCGCACCGAAGCGGTCACCGACGGCATCCGCCGCGGCTTGATATTCCTATAGCATTATTTTGGGGAGCGGTCGAGCTTCAGCTCGACCGCCGCGGTCTATCATGGGCAAGCTCGTCTGCGGTCGATATAAATCTCGACCGCTCCCCAGTTTATAAAAGCGCCTGTTTCAAGTCCTCCATCAGGTCGGCTGGATGTTCGAGGCCGACTGAGACGCGCAGGAGATCGGCGGGCGTCGTCGTGCCCGGACCCTCGATGGACGCACGATGCTCGATGAGGCTCTCGGATCCGCCGAAGCTCGTCGCGCGCGTGAATACCCGGCAACGCGCCGCGACGCCCATCGCCGCTGGCTCGCCCCCTCGGACTTGGAACGAAAGCAGTCCACCGAACCCGCTCATCTGCCTCGCAGCGATCGCGTGGCCGGGCGCGCTTTTCAAGCCCGGGTAGTGGACTGCGCTGACCTTCGGATGCCCAACGAGAAACAGCGCGAGTTCCAGCGCCGAACCCGATTGCGCTCGCACGCGCAACGCCAGCGTGCGCATGCCGCGCAGAGCCAGCCAACAATCGAACGGCGACGGCACGGCGCCGAGCGCGTGCTGGAGATGGCGAAGGCGCTCGAATCTCGGCCCTTCTTCTCTCGCGATCACCGCGCCGCCGAGCACGTCGCTATGGCCGCCGATATATTTCGTCGTGGCATGGACGACGAAATCCGCCCCGTCGGAGAGCGGACGTGAAAGGATCGGCGTTGCCAGCGTATTGTCGCACACGCAGATCGCGCCCGCCTTGTGCGCGATCTTGACGACTGCCGAGATATCCGCCACCTTCAGCATCGGGTTCGAGGGCGTCTCGACCCAGATCATCCGCGTGTTCGGCCGCACCGCCGCGCTCACCGCCTCGAGATCGCCTATCTCCACGTACGTCGCTTCGAGGCCCCAAGGCGTCAGGCAGTCGTTCAAGATGACGCGCGTACCGTAGTATGCGTCACCGGGTAGGATCACGTGGTCACCGCGCGAGAGGGTTTGCATGATCGTCGCGGTCGCGGCCGATCCCGACGAGAAAGCGGCTGCCGCCGCGCCGCCCTCGATGACGGCGAGCGCCGTCTCGAGCGAGCCGCGAGTCGGATTCGCCTTCCTTTGATAGCTGTAGCCGCGTGAGTACCCGCCGTCGGCGTCGCGCTCGAAGATGGTCGACAGATGGATCGAAGGCGAAACCGCGCCGGTCGCCGGCTCCGGCTGCGCTCCGGCGTGGACGGCGAGGGTCTCTATGTGGACCGACTTCTCTACACTCATGCTTATCTCGAGCCGAGCTTCGCTCGGCCTACCACATTTTCACACCCTCAGTACTTGATCTCGAGGCCGAAGGACGGCGTCTTCGTCTGGGTGTTGTTCCAGAGATAGCGCTCGCCGTAGAACAGCTGCAAACGTTCGCTCAACCGTAGATCGCCGTACAAGTCGAGGGTCGGATGCTTCGGATCGTAGACCCGGGCGTCGATCCCGATCGGGCTGCCGAACGGCCGGAACAGCGCTGCGATCCCGAGCTTCGAGTATTCGACGCCCGCCCCGAGCTGGAGATCCTTCGAGTTGTGGTCGAGCAGGAAGTTGTACGTCGTCGAATAGCCGAGATCGTTCGCTCCGACCGAGAGATGCGTCTTCGCTTTGGGCAGCAAGACCAGATTCAGGTCGCTGGCGGGTCCGCCGCCGTGCGTGCCCCAGGTCTCTCGTACATCCGCTTGGACGAGCGGCTGCGAGAATAACCCGCTACCCAGCTGGAATCGCGGCAACGGATGTGTTCCGCCGGACGCGCCCGGTGCCGGTGTCGCGCCTGAAGGAAGCGGTTGCGAAGCGCCCGGCTGCACCGGACTGGGTTCCGTTCCGGCCGTCGTGAACTGTCCGAGGATCGCGTCGGCTTTCGCCGTCACGGACTGGAGATTCGCGACCGTCTGCTTCAGTTCCGACTCCGTCTTCGGATCGCCGGTGACGCTCTCGAGTTCGGTCGCCATCGCTTTGAGCTTCGCCGTCGCGCCCTCGACGTTCTGCACGGTGCCGATGAGGCCGTCGTGCAGGAGAGGATCTTGCGCGATCGAGGCGATCCCCGCCATCGTCTTGTTCAGGTTATCGGCCGTCGACGAGAGGCGGTCGACGAGCTTCTGGAGGCGCGGGCGGTCCTCGCTGACGAGCCCGTTGAGATTGCCCGTGAGCGCGTCCATGTTGCCGCCGGTCGTACGGATGGTCTCGTTCAACGCCGTGACGGTCGATTGCATCTGGGCGGTCAGCGTCGTAAGGCTCGAGTCGGCATCTTGCACGAGACTGTCCGTATGCGTCGCGACGAGCGAGAATTTCCTCGCGAGCGCCGGCAGTTCGCGATTGACTACCGCCATCGTCTTCGAGAAGTTCTTCAACTGCTCTTGACCGGCGCTGATGAGGTCGGTCAGCGTCGGCGGCAGCGTGCCCCAAGGCTGCTGATCCAAGGGCAGGGGCTGCTGCGGCATGATCATCGCGACCTGGCGCTGCGTCGGCGGTTCGATCGTCAGCGTCGTGGCGCCCGTGATCGTGATTGCGACGACGAACAAGGAGTCGCGATAAATCGTGACGCCGTTGTTGATCGTGCACGTCACCTCGACGGTCTGATCCGGCAGCAGATCGACCGTCGTCACCTCTCCGACCTGGACACCCGACAGCAGAACGGTGCTGCCCTCCTGCAAGCCGCCGACGTCGTGGAACCGCAGGCCGACCTTATACCCGTTATGCGATAGCGCGTAGTTCGTGATGAAGTAGTACGCCGCGAACACGCCCGCGAGCGCCAAGAGCGTGAAGATGCCGACCCGCGCTTGCGTGCTCACGCCGGCGTGCTCATCGATCGGCTAAACGGGGATCGGGCCAACGTCGCTCCCTTGCAAGAATTGCTGGACGATCGGGTTCGGCGATTGTCGCACCTTGGGGACCGAGCCGTACTCGATGATCGTCCCCTCGAAAAGCAACGCGATCTCGTCCGCGATCGCGAAGACCGACGGCAAGTCGTGCGATATGACGAGGCACGTCACTTTCAGCTTGTGCTGGATGTTCTTGATCGTCTCGGTGATGATGTTCGTCATGATCGGATCCAGACCGGTCGTCGGCTCGTCGAACATGATGATTTCAGGCTCGTTCACGATGGCGCGGGCAAACCCCGCTCGCTTTTGCATGCCTCCGGAAAGCTCCCCGGGCAACTTGTCACCCTCTCCATCGAGCCCGACCGATTCGAGCGCGTTCTTGACCCGTTCGTTGATCTCGTCGTCCTCCAGATCGGTGAGCTCGTAGAGCGGAAAGGCGACGTTCTCTGAGACCGACATCGAGTCGAAGAGCGCGTTGTACTGAAAAGCGAAACCGATCCGTTTACGGATCTCGAGGATCTCCGTCTCCGGCAGCCTGCTGATCTCCGAGCCGAGCGTGAAGACGCAGCCGCGGGTCGGCCGGCGCAGCCCGTTCGCGACGCGCAGGATCGTCGACTTGCCGGCGCCCGACAGTCCGATGATGCACGTCGTATGACCGCGGATGCAATCGAGCGAGCAATCCGACAGCACGATCTTCTCGCCGTAGCGCAGCTCGACGGATTGAAGCCTGATCGCGACGTCCGGCGGAGGCGGCGAGGGCACCAGCTCTCGCGACTGTTTCTCGTCGATCATGGGAACAGCACGAACGATAGCGCGAAGTTGAACACGAAGATGAGGATGATCCCGGTGACGACCGCGTGCGTCGTCACCCGGCCGACGCCTTCGGCCCCTCCTTCGGCCCGGAAGCCTTCGTAACCGGCGACGAGCGCGACCAGCACGCCGAAGACCGCGGCCTTCTCAAGACCTTTGTAGAAATCGGAAAAGATGATCGTCGTCTGCACGGAGTGCCAATACGTGTACGGCGACATGTGCACCCGCAGCCACGCCATGTAATAGCCGCCGTAGACACCGACGATATCCGCGAAGACAGTGAGCATCGGGACCGTGATGAGCGATGCCAATAGGCGCGGGGTGACGAGGACCTTCACCGCGCTGACGCCCATCGATTGGAGCGCTTCGACTTGCTCGGTGACGACCATCGAGCCGAGCGAAGCGGTGATCGCCGCACCCGCGCGGCCGGCGAAGACGATGCCGGTGAGCATCGGCCCCAGCTCGCGGACCTCGCCGAAGGCGACGCTCCCACCGACGAACTGCGACAGGCCATAACTCACGGCTTGCGAGGCCGCTTCGAGCGATATCACCAAGCCGGTGAAGAGAGAGGTCAACACGACGATCGTCCACGACTCGACGCCGAGGAAGTACGCCTGCCGTATGACTTCGACAGGTCGGAAGTTCAGGGTGACGACGTTACGGCAGACCTCGCCGAACATCGTCGCGAGCCCGCCCGCGTATTCGAAGAACCGGTTGACGCCGGAGAAGGGGCCCGCCCGGCGCGGCGCCACGGCGCTCATCGAGACGAACCCCCGCCGGCGTCGCCGAGCGCATCGAGGACGCGGCGCGCCGCTTCCAGCCGTCGCTGCGCCGCGCCCCGCTCGGCCTGCGCGTTGTACTGGCGTTGATAGAGGTCGTCGAGGCGGCGGTCGAGGTCGGCGAGATGGGTGACCGACTCGCGCGCGAGGGCGGCGAAATAACGGTGCATCTCCTTCTTCAGCGAGGCGAGCGCATCGGCATCACCGGCCCGGGACCGTGCGCGATCGCGCGATCGTACGAGCGCTCTGTCGGTGACGTGGAAATCGTCGAGCAGAGCGAGGAGCTCGATGGCTTGCGCGTTCACGACGTCGCGCCTTTCACCGCATTGGCCGAGGCCGCAGGCTTGCGCCCGAAAACCGGCACGTCCACGCGGGAGAGCGCTTCGCGCTGGAGCGCGATCAAGGTATCGATGCCGGACCGCGCGAGTCCCAGCAGACGGTCGAGCTCCTGGCGCGAAAACGGCAACCCTTCCGCGGTGCCCTGCAGTTCGACGAACTTGCCCTCCCCGGTCATGACGACGTTCATATCGACTTGCGCTTGCGAATCCTCCGCGTACGAGAGGTCGAGAACGGGGCGGCCGCCGACGAGCCCGACCGAAACGGCCGCCAGCCAGTCGATGACCGGCCAGCCGCGAAGCTTGTTCTCCTGACGCAAGCGCGCGAGCGAAAGACAAAGCGCGACGAAGGCGCCGGTGACCGCGGCCGTCCGCGTGCCGCCATCCGCCTGGATGACGTCGCAATCGATGGTTATCGTCCGCTCGCCGAGCGCTTTCGTGTCGACGACGGAGCGCAGACTGCGGCCGATGAGCCGTTGGATCTCATGCGTCCGGCCGCCGATGCGACCCTGCGAAGCCTCGCGCGGCGTCCGTTGCGCGGTCGACCGCGGCAGCAGCGAGTACTCGGCGGTCACCCACCCGACGCCTTGGCCCTTGAGGAACGGCGGCACGCGGTCCTCGACGGTCGCCGCGCACAGCACCTTCGTCTCGCCGAACGCGATGAGCAGCGAACCTTCCGCGAAACGAAGGAAGTCGGGCTGCAGCGTCACCGGCCGCAGCGCGTCGTCGGCTCGTCCGTCCGAGCGCGAGTTAGGATCGTGCACGCGTCACTCGACCGTGACCGTCTTCGCGAGATTGCGCGGCTGGTCGACGTCGCACCCCTTGCGGTCGGCGATGTGGTACGCGAGCAGCTGAAGCGGTACGACGTTGACGATCGGGGCGATCAGATGATGCGTCGCCGGCACTTCGAAGATGTCGTCCGCTATCTCGAGCACCTCGTGGTCGCCGGGATTCGCGACCGCGATGACCCGGCTTTCCCTGGCCTTCGCCTCGGCCATATTGCTCAGCACTTTCTCTTCCACCGGACCGCGCGTCGCGATGACGACGGTCGGCACGTTCTCGTCGAGAAGCGCGATCGGTCCGTGCTTCATCTCGCCGGCGGCATAGCCCTCGGCGTGGATGTACGAGATCTCTTTGAGCTTCAGCGCGCCTTCGAGCGCGATCGGGTAGTTGACGTGCCGTCCGAGGAACAAGATCGACGTCGCTTTCGAATATCGGCGCGCCGCAGCGATAGCATCTTCATTCGTGTTGAGCGCCTGGTCGACGAGCGACGGCAGGTCGCGCAGCGATAGGCCGACCTCACGCAAGACGTCCGGATCGGCCGTGCCGCGGACCTTGGCGAGGTGCAGCGCGAGCAGCGCCATCGCGACGCACTGGGCCACGAACGTCTTCGTCGCCGCGACGCCGATCTCAGGCCCCGCGTGCGTGTAGAGCGTGCCGTGCGCGGCGCGCGCGAGCGCCGAACCGACGACGTTGCAGACGCCGAGGACGGTGGCGCCGCCGGCCTTCGCCATCCGGACGGCTTCCATCGTATCCGCGGTCTCGCCGCTTTGCGACACGGCGATCGCGAGCGTATCCTTCTCCACCACCGGATCGGAGTAGCGGAACTCGGAGGCGAGCTCGAGCTCGACCGGCAGCTTCGCGAGCTGGCGGATAAGGTACATCCCGTAGACGGCCGCGTGATAGGCCGTGCCGCACGCGAACATCGTCACCTTGCGCATCTTGAGGAGCCGATCGTCCGAGATGCCGATATCCGGCAGCTTCACGCCTCCCTGTTCGTCGAGGCGACCCGCGAGCGTGTCCTTGACGACCTTCGCCTGCTCGTAGATCTCCTTGAGCATGAAGTGCTTGAAGCCGCCCTTTTCCGCGCTGCGCACGTCCCACGCGACGTGCGTCACCTCGCGGTCGACATGTTCGCCGTTGAACGTCGTGATCGACGCGCCGTTGCGTCGGATGACGACGATCTCGCCCTCCTGAATGATGAGCTCTTTGCGCGTGTACTCGAGTATCGCCGGGATGTCGGACGCGACGAACATCTCGTCCTTGCCGATGCCGACGATGAGCGGCGATGCGCCGTTGCGCGCGAAGACGATCTCTTCCGGGTTATCCGCGGAGAGGACGCCGAGCGCGTACGCACCGCGGACGAGGCCGAGCACCTTGCGCACCGCGTCGACGATATCGCCGGCGTAGACGTCCTCGAGCAAGTGCGCGACGACCTCCGTATCGGTCTCGCTCGAGAACGTGTGGCCCTTTTCGATGAGATCCGCGCGCAGCATCGCGTGGTTCTCGATGATCCCGTTGTGGATGACCGCGATTCGCTGCTTGCAGTCGAGGTGCGGGTGCGCGTTCGTATCCGATGGGCGTCCATGGGTGGCCCAACGAGTGTGGCCGATACCCGCCGTGCCCGTCAGCGGATGCTTGCGCAGCGCTTCCTCGAGATTGCCGAGCTTGCCGACGCGCTTCGTACCGACGAGCTTGTCGCCTTCGACGAGCGCGACGCCGGCCGAATCGTAACCGCGGTACTCAAGGCGGCGCAGGCCGTCGAGCAGAACCCCGGTCACGTTGCGCGGGCCTATATAACCGACGATGCCACACATGTTTACAAGACTTGCCTTTCGCCGATCACGACGAGCCGTCGAGCGCGCTTCGTCCGCGCACGCGAGCGATCTTCAAACGCTCCGCGATGAGCACGGCGCGCAGCTTCTCGAGCGCGGCGTCGAAATCGTCGTTGACGATGAGATACTCGTAGTTGCCGATCGCGTCCGCTTCGCGCGCGGCGATCGCGACGCGCTCTTCGATCGTCTCCGGCGATTCCGTGCGTCGCTGCTCGAGCCGCTCGCGCAGGATGGCCGCCGACGGAACGGTCAGGAACACGAGCACCGCTTGCGGGTATACGATCTTGATCGCCATCGCGCCGTTGACTTCCGGCTTCATGACGAGATCGCGGCCGGCGGCCAGCGCATCTTCGATCGGCTTTTTCGGCGTGCCGTAAAGATTGCCGGCGTAGTCGCGGGTCTCGAGGAATTCGCCCGCCGATCTTCGGCGCTCGAATTCGTTCCGCTCGAGGAACCAGTAGTGCTGGCCTTCGACCTCGCCCGGCCGCGACGGTCGCGTCGTCGCCGAGACGGAGTACGCGAGCTTCGGCTCCGCCGCACGCAGCGCGTCGACGAGGCTGTCCTTCCCCGACCCCGAGGGTCCGGAGACGACGAGCAATACGGGTTCGCGTGGGACCGGCGCAAGGTTGTCGGCTGGCAATCCGTCCTCGTCAACGCGCGGCCGTCAGGTGGTCCGTGACGCTCGACGTTTGGCTCGTCGCGCGTCTCGCGGCGGAGCTTCGAGACGCTCTCACCGGTGCCCGCGTGCGGAGCGTCACTGCCGGCGACGGCGGCATGCGGATCGCGTGCTATCGCCGCGGCCTCGAGGCGATCTTGCGCGCCACGCTCGGACCCGATGGTCCGCTCTTGGCACTGCACTCCGATCCGGAGCCGGAAAACGAAAACGTCGCCGGAGGTTGGGCCGGGGGCGTGGCTCCGCTGCTGCGCGGATGCTCCGTCGAATCCGTCCAAGCCGTCCCGGACGACCGCATCGTATTCCTAGACGTCGTTTCTCGTTCCGCATTTGGCGTGCCTGCCCGCCATCGCGTCGCGTTCGAGCTCGAGCCGAACAAGGCGAACATCCTCGTGCTGCGACCCGGTGATGACGAGCGCTGGCAGATCCTCGCCGCGGCGAAGGAGTTCGAAGGCGCGCACGGCGCCCGCAGTATCGAGGTCGGCGAATCGTATCGGCTGCCGCCGCCTCGCACACCGAAACTCGATACGCCGTCATTCGCTTTGGCGATCGACGCGGAAAGCGATCTCCAACCGCGCGTGATCGCGCGGCTGCTCGGCGAGTTCGACGTCTCGTGCACGCCGCCGCTAGCGCGCGACGTCGTCGAGCGCGCGACGCAACGCGATGCCGGGCGGCCGTTATCCGAACGGCTACTTCAGATCTGGCTGCCGCTGCGCGAACGGGTCGCAGCCGCAGCCGCCGACATCACGGCACCCGTGTTCGCATGGGGTTCGGGCGCCGTTCTCGACGTCGTCCACCTCGTCGCGCTATCATGGCCGCCGGGCGATATGCAAACCTTGCCCGACCTCAACGAGGCCTGCGTACGATCGCAATCGAGCGGCGACAGGAAACGCATGGCGCCGGCTGAGGATGCGCTGCGCAAGCGACTGCTCACGATGATCGAGCGATGTGATAAGGAGCGGGCTTCGCTCGAGGCGGCGCAGCGGCGAGCCATCGAGGCGGAACGTCTGAAAGAAGCCGGCGACGCGATCTATACGTATCTCGCCGACATCGAACCGCGAGCCGACGCGCTCGTGACGCCGGAGGGGTTGCGCGTCGAACTCGACCCGGCCCTCGCGCCGAAGGACAATGCAGCCGCGTACTTCCGCCGCTACAAGAAAGCGAAGAGCGGCATGCCTCGCGTCGCGCAGCGTCTTGGCGTGCTCGAGCGCAACCGAGCGTTCTGGGAATCGCTCTTATGGGAGCTCGACCGCGCCGCATCCGATAGTCCGGCGGCCCTCGCCGCGATGTGCGACGAGATCGCAGATGCGATCGGCCGCAACCGCGCGACCGCCAAACGTTCGGCGTCGAAGCGCGCCGCGTCGCGGGTCGTCGACGTGCCCGGCGGAGCGGTCGCGCACGTCGGCAGATCGCCGAAAGATAACGAGCGCGTGACGTTCACCGTCGGCGCGCCGAACGACCTGTGGTTTCATGCGCGCGGCGTTCCCGGAGCGCATGTCATCCTCAAGCTCCGCGATCCCCGCGACAGGCCCAGCGACGAGCAGATCATCGCGGCGGCGGCGCTTGCCGCCGGTCAAAGCCGCGCCGCCGCCGCGTCGAAGGTCGAAGTCGACTTCACGCAGCGCAAACACGTGCGCAAGCAAGGCGGAAGCAGACCTGGGCTCGTCTGGTACACGGATTTCCGGACGGTCCTCGTCGAGCCGGTGAAAGCTTAGCGGTCCGCTCGCCTCTCAATCTTCGACGTGGGCTCGTTCGACGAACATCGCGTCGCCAAACGAGTAGAACCTGTACGCGTTTGCGATCGCTTCGGCGTACGCCGCGAGGACGCGTTCCCGGCCGGCGAAGGCGCTGACGAGCATGAGCAGCGTCGAACGCGGGAGATGGAAGTTCGTCAAGAGCGCATCAGCGGTCCGGAAGCGATACGGCGGATGTATGAAGATCGACGTCTCGCGTTCGCCGGACTCGATGGTACCGTCCGCGCGGGCCGATGCCTCGAGCGCACGCAGGACGGTCGTGCCGACGGCGATGATGCGCTTTCCAGCGGAACGCGTCACCTCTTTCGCGTCTACCGCAGCGACCGGGATCTCATAGCGCTCGGCGTGCATGTGGTGCGCGCGGAGGTCGTCGGTCTTGACCGGCCTGAACGTCCCTGCGCCGACGTGCAAGGTGATCGTCGTCCAGCCGATGCCTCGCCGCCGCAGCGCCTCGATCGTGTCCTCGGTGAAATGAAGGCCGGCCGTCGGCGCCGCTACCGAACCCTCGGCCGCCGCGTAGATCGTCTGGTAGCGCTCGTCGGCGTCCGGCGGTGGCGCGTGGATGTACGGCGGCAGCGGCAGATCACCGAAGCGCGCCATCGCTTCGGTGACGCCGATGCCGTAAAATCGGACGATGCGGTTGCCGCCGGCCGCCCAGTCGACGATCTCGATTCCGCAATCTGAGCCGAGCGAAAGGCGGTCGCCTTTGCGGATGCGCCTGCCTGGGCGCGCCATCGCCTCCCAGCAGTCCGGCTCCGCGCTTGGATGGAGCAGAAGCACTTCGGCTCGACCGCCTTCGCGGCGCCGGGGTTGAAATCGCGCGCGCAGCACTTTCGCGTCGTTCGCGATCAGCAGATCGCCCGGCTCGACGACCTCGGCGATGTCGGCGAAACGCAGGTGACGGATCGGCCCCTTGCGAGGCAGCACGAGAAGCCGCGAGGCGTCGCGACGATCGGCGGGTCGCTGCGCTACGAGCGCTTCGGGAAGTACGTAATCGAAGGCATCCGTGCGGAAATCGGCGGGCGTTTCGTCATCCATCCTCGTCCGCCGCCTGCGATCGCCATAACGCAAGCTTGTCCGCCAAGGCGTCGCGATGCAGCGCGCTGAGCGCTTCGAGCTCGACGCCGACGATCTGGCGGTCGTCGGTCTTCGACGGCGTGCACCACCTGACGACGCCGGTCATCGCGCCGTCCGCGATCTGCGCGATCGCGAACCGCAGCTTCGACCCGAGCGCGAACGGCTCGCCGCACAAGAGGCCGATGCCGCCCTCGCATATGTCGAGCGTCGTCGCATCGATCGGCTTAGGGCCACCTGGGTCGATGATGACGGGGAGCTCTTTGCGGCATCGCTCCCATCGCCGGCGTTGGACCATCGCTACCTCGTCGCGAGCCGGTCCGCGATGCTCGCGAACTGGACGCCGTGGTAGTAGAACTCGAGGATCTCGTCGGCCGTCTTACCCGCTTCCGCCATGCCGCGAGCGCCCCACTGCGCCATGCCGACGCCGTGGCCGAACCCCTCACCAGAGATACGGATGACACCGCCGCGCAAGGAGATCGAATCGATGCGCGTGCTGCGCACGACGTGGTTCCCGACGAGCGCGCGGAACGTCGTCGCCGGTATCACCCGCGCGTCTTTGGTTCCGTTTATCGACACGCTCAGCGCACGACCCGATTCGTCGCGCGATACGACCGCGATCGAACCGATCGAGCCGATGTCGCCGAAGCTGGCGCGAAGGGCCGACGTGAACGTCTGCGCGTCGACGGAAGCGCTCCATCCGTCGTCGGGCGACGTCGTGCAATACGGATCCTGATGCGCGACGAGGTAGGGTTCCGGGTCGGCTAGCGCGTCGCCGCTGCTCGTATACCCTCCATCGCAGCTCGAGTAATACGCGTGCACGACATCGGCGCCCGCCACGAGGATCTTTCCGCGCGTCGAGCTCACCGCCGATTCGACGGTGGGAGTCTCCGCCGCGACTCCTTTATATGCTTGGTCTTGCTCGCCGGCACGCAGATCGTAGCCGAGCCACTCGCGTGTGCCCAGATGCGCGACAGCATAGGTCCTCGCGACGATGGCTTGCGCTTGAAGTGCGGCTCGCGGCCACGACGGGTCCATCTCGCTCCCGACCACGCCGTCGAGGTAACGCTCGAGGTCGACGACGTTGATGATGTCGATCGAGCCGTCGGAAGTCGCCTGGACGATCGCTGCGCCGCGATAGACCGTGCCGTCGATCGCGAGCGGATAACGAGGATCGGCTGGAGCGACGACGATGGCGCTGCCGGCTTGGATAGCGCCCGCGAGAAGCAGGCCATCGGCGTTCGGCCTCACGTCGAGCACCGTCGTGACGTCCGGTTCGACGTACGGGCTTCCGCTCGAGACGTTCGGGGGCCTCACGGTAAGCCCGCCTTCAGAGGAGAGAACGGTGCGGAACTGATCGCGAAGCAGCGATACGCGGATCGGCGTGTCGTCGGCGAGCGCGGGGGCCGCCCACAAGACGACGAGAAGCGCCGCGAGCGCGGCTTTCACAGCAGGCGTGGCTGCCCGGTGTCGTCGTGCCCGATGTGCGCTCGGGCTTGGGGTGTCGCGCGCCGGCCGTTCGCCGACCGCTGCACGAAACCGATCTGGATGAGATACGGCTCGACGACGTCGATCAGCGTGTTCTCCTCTTCGTTGAGACTTGCAGCGAGCGCACCGATGCCCACGGGACCGCCGCGATATTGGACGACGAGCGCGTTCAAGAACGCGCGATCGAGGGCGTCTAGGCCGAGAAGGTCGATCCGTTCGAGCTCGAGGGCGGCTTTGGCGATCTCGCGATCGATGCGACCGTCGGCTTTCACTTCGGCGAAGTCGCGGACGCGACGCAGCAGCCGGTTCGCGATCCGCGGCGTTCCGCGAGCGCGGCCCGCGATCTCCTCGCATCCGCCGGCGTCGATCGCGACGCCGAGCACGGTCGCCGAATGCGCGACGATCTTCGTCAGATCTGCCGGCGTGTAGTATTCGAGATGATGGACGATGCCGAAGCGATCGCGCAGCGGCGCGGTCAGCATGCCTGCGCGCGTCGTCGCGCCGATGAGTGTGAAGCGTTGGAGGTTGATCTTGATCGTCTTCGCGTACGCGCCTTTGTCGACCATGAAGTCGATCGCGAAGTCCTCCATCGCCGGATAGAGGAACTCTTCCACGACGCGGCTCAGGCGGTGGATCTCGTCGATGAAGAGCACGTCGCCGCGCTCGAGGTTCGTAAGGATGCCGACGAGATCGCCGGGCCTTTCGAGGGTCGGGCCGGAGACTTGGCGGAACGTCGCGCCGAGTTCGCGTGCCACGATGTTCGCGAGCGTCGTCTTGCCGAGGCCTGGCGGGCCATGCAACAGGACGTGTTCGAGGGGTTCCCCCCTGCGTTTCGCCGCCTCGATCGAGACCTTGATGTTCTCGACGATCCCGTGTTGCCCGACGTAGTGCTCGAAGCCGGTCGGCCGGAGCGTAACGGTGATTATCTCGTCTTCGATCGTCTCGGTCGCGCTGACGACGGCGTGACGGGACGGCTGCGGCTCTTCGCGCTGCTCTTCACCCCGGACGGTCGGTTTACGCGGCATGTCGGGAGACTGGTTTCCGCTCTCGCGGTGCGCGCCCTTCGCCCAAGGTCTCCGCGGGCGCGGACAGCGAACCACCCGCCATGAACCCGGTGCTGGAGCAGCGATTAGCACGCTCGGCTAATTGGTTTTATTGGATCGCCGGCCTGTCGGTCGTCAACGTATTCGCGGCCAAGTCGAACTACGAGTTCGTCCTCGGCTCGGGTGCGGTCGAGGCCGCGCCGGCGTTCGGACCGACGGCAGCGATCGTCATCGACGTTTGCGTCATCGGCGGTTTCGCGATCCTCGGCTTCCTCGCGTCGCGCCGCCACACATGGGCGTTCATCCTCGGCATGGTGCTCTACGCGCTCGACGGCGTGATCTTCTTAGTCGCGCAGGATTGGATCGCCGCAGCCTTCCACGCGTTCGTGCTCTACGTGCTGTTCCTCGGAGCGCAGGCCTCCATCGCGATCAACCGCATGCCGGTCGAGAGCCGCACGATGGTCATGCCGCACGCGAATCCCACGGCCGACGGACCAGCTCCGCCGCCGTCCCCCTGACGAGCCATGGCGCTATCGGAACGGTCGAACTGGGCCACGCTCTCGCTATTCGTGCTGGGCGCCTTCGGGTTGGCGTCGGCTGTCTTCCTTAGCGTCGGATATCGCATGGGTACGTTTCCGACTATGCTTCTCGGCTCGGGAATCGTCACGTATGCCGTCCAGATGGAACTGGTCCGAGCGAGTGCGATAGCCGCGCCACTGAAGTACGGCGCGGTTGCTGCGTTCTTCGCGTTGTCGTTCGGCGTACACAGGCGCGTGATATGGGCGGCCGTACTCGCCATCGTCTTTGTGACGGTCGATGCGGCATTTCTCTTCATGCCCAACCCTGATCCGTTCTCGGGCTTGTTCGCCAGCCTCCAGCTCCCATTCCACGCGCTTGTATGTTGGTGGACGTTCGATGCGATCCGTGCGATACGACAAGGGCGCGCAAATGAGGATATCGTACGCAACCTGGACTTCCAGCATCGTCTCAGGAGACGGCTCGAAGAATCCGACGAGCCAGCGCCGCCAGCCGCGACATTCGATACGCGCTTTCGACGGCTCCCGCCAGGGGCGATCTAGGGTTTCTGCTGCCTGCGGTAGATCTCGGTGAGCAGCTCTTCCGCCGTCGTCACCTTGCCGTTGCTGCCGAGCGCTTCGCGCGCCATCCTTTCCGCCTCTTGCGGCTTGTATTGGAGCTGCAGAAGCACGTCGATCGCTTCGGCGACGAAATCGGGCGCCGGCTCCTTCTTCTTCTCCGGCTCGCCGCGGATGAGACCGAAGCGCGCGACCTTGCCTTGCAGCTTGGCGACGATGTCTTTCGCCTTCTGCTCGCCGATGCCGGGCAGACGCCGCAAGCTCGCCGTGTCGCCGGCGTCGATATAGCGCGCGATCTCGGCCATCGGTTTCGAAAACGCTCGAGCTGCCGTCTTCGGCCCGACGCTCGCGACGGTGAGTAGCGCTTCGAAGAACTCGCGCTCGATCGCGTTGGTGAACCCGACGTACATCGCCGAGCCGCGGTTGCCGTCGATCTGCATGTATGAGAACACTTCGAGTTTTATCGGGCCCCCGGGCCGGACATTCGCGACCTTCTCGCGCACGCACGCGGGCAGCATGATCTCATAGCTCAGACCGCCGGCGTCGATGAGCGCCGCTTCCTCCGTCAGCTCCGCGAGTTTGCCTTCGATGCGCGAGAACATCAGCGTCCGTTCGTCCTTCGCAAGTACGCGATCGCCAGCGCGAGCGCGTCCGTGACGTCCGCCGGCGCCGGCGGTTTGCGCAACTTCAGCGCCTGGACGACCATCGCCGCAACCTGGTCTTTCGTCGCGCCGCCGCGGCCGACGAGCGCGCGTTTCACCGCGGTCGCGGCGTAATCGTAGACCGGCAGACCAGCGACCGCTGCGGCGCACACGAGCGCGCCTCGTGCGTGCGCCATAAGGATCGCCGTGCGCGGGTACGCCGTCCGCGCGAAGACCTCTTCGACGATCATGACGTCAGGCCGGAACGTCGAGATGACGTCTTCGATGCCGCGTTGCAGCTCCGCGAGACGCTCCGACAATCCCGAACTTTTTCCCGGCGTGATCGTGCCGCCTTCGATAAGCCTCAATCCCGAGCCGTTGCGTTCGACGACGCCGTAGCCGGTGATGTGGAGGCTTGGATCGACGCCGAGGACGCGCACGTCAGTCGGCTCCGCTCGGAATCGGCGGTGCCGGATACCTCGCCTGATACGCGGCGACGCGCTCCATGACGGCCGGCAGGTCGATGGCGATCCCGTTCGCAGCCAGCCAGCGGCCGCAGTCATCGTAGAGGAATTCGAGGTTCGCGTACATGCTTCTTCCGGCGATGTCGCGGTGGACGGCCATGACCTCACGCAGCCGCTCGAAGCAGACGACGATCCTGCCGTAGTACGTCGAGTAGATGATATCACCGTCGACGAGGCCGTACTTCACGTACGCGCCGATGCGATCGAGCGTCCGCATGACGACGAGCTCCTTGTGGACCTTCTCGTCGGCCGTACCGACGTTGGCGAGTTCGCGCCTAAACGAGTCGTCCGCCATGTGCTTTTCAAGGTCCAGATACACGAATCGATAGGCCGTCACGAACGCTGGATCGACCATGTCGAGCAACACGGTCCGCGCCGCGTCGAACTGCGTGGCTTTGCGCACCTGCTCGAGCTGATCAACCGTTGCGCGCACCTGGCGCGCGCTCAATAGGACGGTGACGGTTATGACGATCGCGGAACCGATCGTGCCGATCGCGGTGAGCGCTTCCCACATGTCAGTGCGGCGCCGGACCGAGGACGATATCGACCGACGTCGATCCCGGCGGAGTCGTGGCGCCCGGCTCCGGTTCGGTGCTGACGACCTTTGCGTTCGGCGGGCTGCCGGTGAGAACGGTCACGTGTCCGACCGTGTAACCGATCTTCGTCAACGCCGCGGTCGCGTCTTCGAGCGTCATGCCGACGAGGTTGGGGATCGGCGGCAGCGCGTTCGCGGTCGGGGCTGCGCTCGGAGCCGCACTGGGCGCAGCCGGCGACACCGCGACGTACAGGTCGACGGCAGTGCCGGCTCCCGTCTGCGAGCCCGCTTGCGGATTCTGGCTCACGACCGTTCCGGGAGTCGTCGTCGCATCTTCGACTTGGGCGACGGAACCGACGGTGAGCCCCGCCTGCTGGAGCGTGCCGCGCGCGTCGTCGACCGAACCGCCGACGACGTTCGGAACCGTGATGGAATTCGGTCCGCCGCTCTCCTCGACGGTGATGACCGATCCCGGCGGCGCTTGGGAACCGCCGCTCGGATCCTGGTCCATGATCGTCTGCGGCGGGATGTTGACGTTTGGTATCACCTGGCTCACTTTGAGCGTGAGCCCGGCCTTCGTGACGAGCTTGCGCGCGTCGGAGTCGCTCAAGTTGACGAGGTTCGGCACGGAGACCGCGAACGGGCCGCCGCTTGGGTAGAGCACGACAGTTCCGTGGATGGGCAGCTTCGCACCGGGAGAGGGGTTCGTCTTCGCGACGAGTCCTTTCGGAACGTTCGCGCTGTGGACGGCCGGACCGAGCTTGACGACGTAGCCTTTTTGCGAAAGGAAGGCGATCGCGCCTTTGACGTCGCGCCCTATGACGCTCGACAAACCCTGCGTCGGCGGGCCCGCACTCATATAAAGGATAACGGCGGTGCCCGAGGCGACGGCCGAACCCGCCGCCGGTTCCGTACCGGACACGAGGCCTGCCGCCGTTTGCGCGTCGACCCGCGACTTGACGACGACGTCGTCGAAGCCGGCTGCATGGAGCGCCGCAACGGCGTCCGCGGTCGTCTTGCCCGTGAGATCGGGCACGCGCGGACCGGCGACGATGTTCTGCCGCATCGCGATCGCTATGACGATGACGATGATGAGCGCCACGATCGTGCTCGCGAGCATGATCGCACGACGCGAGTTCCACACCGACGGCGATGATTCGTCGAGGGATGCGAACCAGCGCCGCCGCGCGTCGGCTGCCGCTTTCTTGCGCCTTATGACGGCCGTATCGGTCTCGCCGTTGCGCGAACCGCCGTGCTGGTCGCCGTCGGGCCCGAACCCGAGGCACGCACGCAGCGCGACGAGCACCTCGCCGGCCGTCTGATATCGGTCTTTCGGCGATTTCTGGAGCAGCCGCATGATGATCTCGCGCAGCTGCGGGCTGATCGTCGCGCCTGCAGCCACCGGGTCGGGCACCGGCGCGTTGACATGCGCCATAGCGACGCCCATCGCCGTCTCCGCGTCGTACGGCCGCTTCCCGGTCATCATCTCGTAGAGCACGACGCCGACGCTGTAGAGGTCGCTCGCCTCGCAAAGCGCCTGACCCGTCAGGTGCTCCGGCGCGCCGTACGGCACCGAAGCGAGGACGTTCTCCTGGCTCGTCACCGTCTGCGCGTTCGCAGCGCGGGCGATACCGAAATCGGCGACGCGGACCGTATCTTCCGGCGTGATGAGCACGTTCGACGGCTTGATATCGCGATGGAGGAGCTCGCCGCGGTGAGCGGCGCCGAGCGCCGCGCAGATGCCCATCGCATAGCGGATCGCAGCGGATTCGGGCAGCTTCTTCTCGCGCGCGATGAGCGCCGCGAGCGTCTCGCCGCCGACGAACTCTTGGACGATGTAATGCGAGTCGCCGACTTCGCCGACATCGTACGTGTTGACGATATTCGGATGCGAGAGTTTCGCGGCCGCCTGCGCTTCTTGGTAGAAGCGCTGGACGAATTCGTCGTCGGCGGCGAATTGCGGACGCAGCACCTTCACGGCGACCTGACGTCGCAGCAGCAGATCGTATCCGCGGTAGACGACCGCCATGCCGCCCTCGCCGACCTTCGCGTCGAGGCGATAGCGGTTGTTGTAGATCGTCTCTGGCACTGAGTCCTAACCCCGTCAGCGCGGGTAGAGCGGCAGCGCGCCAGCGAGGATGGCGCGTGCGATCGGCGCCGACACGACGCCGCCGTATCCCGCGTTCTCGACGACGACCGCGACGACGAGCCGCGGCGCTTCCGCCGGCGCGAAGCATACGAACCACGCGTCCGGCGGCCCACCGAGATGCGTCGCGGTGCCCGTCTTGCCTGCGACCGTGACGTTCGGCAGCGCGGCCGCAGTGCCGGTGCCGTAACGCACGGCTGCGATCATCATCGTGCGGACTTCGTCTGCGGTTTCCGCCGATATGACGAGCGCCCCTGTCGGCGGCGGAATCGTGACCGGCGGCTTGCCCGGAACGCGGATCTGCTTGACGAACTGCGGCGGTTCGAGCACGCCGCCGTTGGCGATCGTCGAACCGATCAGCGCCATGCGCAGCGGCGTGACCACGAGGCTCCCTTGACCGAACGACATCTGCGCGAGCTCGGAATCGATGATCGAGTTCTGCGGGGGCACGTTGTCTTGGACGACGGAGACGGGCGTGTCGAGCGGCTCGCCGACGCCGAAGCGTTTCAGGTATTCGTAGAAGCCCGGCGCGCCGAGCTTGACGCCGATCTGCGCGAAGTCGACGTTGCTCGAGAGCGCGAACGCGCCGGTCACCGACTGCGTGCCCGTCACCTCATCCTCGTCGTTGCGGATGCGAAAACCGTCGATGAGGAAGTAGCCGGGGTCGTAGAAATTATCGTCGGGCGTGACGGCGCCCGCGTCGAGCGCCGCGCTCGCGGTGAACATCTTGAACGTCGAGCCGGGCGGGTAGAGACCGGCGGCGCCGCGGTCGAGCAGCGGCGCGTCGGACCGGTCTCGCAAGCCCTTCCAATCTTTTTCGAGGCGATTCGGGTCGAAGGTCGGCCGGTTGACGATCGCGAGCACCGCGCCGGTCCTCGGATCCAAGACGACCGCCGCGCCGCGGATGTCTTGGGGCAACGCACGGTCGACGACTGCGGCGATATCGCCTCGAAGCGTGAGGACGACGTCGCCGCCACGACTCGTGCCGGTCGTCGTCGATGAGTCGAACGGCGCGAGGATCGAGCTCGAACCTGCCGACTTGGATGAGACGATAGAGTCGAGTCCGGCTTCCAAGCCAGACTCGCCGTAGACGGGCGAGGCATAACCGACGAGTTGCGCGAGCGCGCTGCCGGCGCTATAGACGCGACGGTCCCCGTGGCTTTTCGCGAGCGGCACGCCGGAGGAATCGAAGAGCGTGCCCCGCTGCGAGATCGACACGCTGTGGCGTGGATCGCCCTCGTGGCTTTCGATGAAGCTGCGCTGCGCGATCTGCACGCGAGCGTCGGCGATCGCGAGCACGACGAACGCGACGACGAAACCGATCGCGACGTGGATGAGCCGCGAGCGCAACGCGGTGCCCTAGCGGCTGCGGGCGCCGGCGGGCGTCGCGAGCGCGAGGCGTGGGCGGACGTACTCCTGGAGCGAGCGGACGGTGATCTCGCCGTCGCCGGATCTGCTCTCGAGCGCGAGGAGCAGCGCCCGGACCGTGTCGAGCGACGTCAGGCACGCGACGCCCGCTTCCGCCGCCGCCCGCCGGATGCGATAGCCGTCCGTCTGCGACTGCGGGGTCGTCGCCGCGTCGTTGATGACGAGATCGACGCCGCCCGAGCCGATGAGGTCGAGGACGTGCGGCGATCCCTCAGCGATCTTGTTGACGCGCGTCGCGTCGATGCCGTGATCGCCGAGCAGCGACCAGGTCCCCGGGGTCGCGTAGAGGCGGAAGTCCATGTCGATGAGCGCGCGAGCGATCGAAAGCGACGAGAACTTCTCGGCATCGGAGACGGAGAACAGGATGCGGCCGCCGGGCGGCGGCGGATTGATGCCCGCGCCGAGCATGCCGCGCAGCAGCGCGCCCGCGTACGTCGCGTCGATGCCGAGCGCTTCACCGGTCGACTTCATCTCCGGGCCGAGGATCGTCTCGACGCGCCGCAATTTGGCGAACGAGAAGACGGGTATCTTAACCGCGACGAAGTCGGGGCGCGGCAATAGCCCGAGCTCGAGGTCCATGTCGCGGAGCTTCTCGCCGATCGCGACCCGAGTCGCGGCCGCGACGAGCGGCACGCCGGTGAGCTTCGCGATGATCGGCACGGTGCGGCTCGCTCGCGGGTTCGCCTCGATGACGAACAGCTCGCCGTCGTGCACGATGTACTGGACGTTGATGAGGCCGTTGATGCCGAGCTCGGCGCAGAGGCGGCGCGTCACGTCTGCGATGCGGGCCTCCATCTCCGGACCGATGGTCTGGGTCGGATAGACCGCCATCGAATCGCCGGAGTGGATGCCGGCGCGTTCAACGTGCTCGAAGATCCCAGGGATGATGATGTCGTCGCCGTCGAAGACCGCGTCGACCTCGACCTCGACGCCGGCGAGGTATTTGTCGACGAGCAGCGGGGCGTGCGGTAGGATCGGCGGCGCGCTCTCCGCATACGCGGCGAGCTGGCCCTCGTTGTAGACGATCTCCATGCCACGGCCGCCGAGCACGTACGACGGACGGACGAGTACGGGAAAACCGATCTCGCGCGCGATCTCGCGCGCCTTGCGGAACGAGAGCGCCGTCTTGCCCGGGGGACGCGCGACGCCGAGCGACGAGAGCACTCCGTCGAACTTGCGCCGGTCTTCGGCGAGAGCGAGCGCTTTCTGGCCGCTGCCGAGCGATTTGATTCCGCGTTTCTCCAGATCGCGAGCGAGATTGATCGGCGTCTGACCGCCGAAGGACAGGAGGGCGCCTTCCGCGTGCGTCGCGCGAACGGCGTGCTCGACCTCGTCGACGCAGGGCGGCTCGAACACGAGGACGTCGGACACGTCGAAGTCGGTGCTCACGGTCTCGGGGTTGTTGTTGAGCACGACGGATGCGACGCCCGCTTCGTGCAGCGCCCATGCCGCGTGGACGCACGAGTAATCGAACTCGATGCCCTGACCGATGCGGATCGGTCCGCTGCCGACGACGACGACCGTGCGACGGCCGGTCTTCCGCAGCTCTTCGGCTTCGCCGACCGTCGCGTAATAGTACGGCGTGCGCGCCGGGAATTCGGCGCCTGCCGTGTCGACGACGCGATACGTCGTCGCCGCGGTCGCGCCGCCGGCCGCCTTCACCTGACCCAGAGGCCGCTTGGTCATGCGCGCGATCGTCGCCGCGGCGTAGCCCTGTCGCTTCGCGCGTACGATCGCCTCGTCACTCGCTTCAGCCGACCGCAAGTCGGTCTCCGTTTTGACGAGTTCGGTCAGCTCTTCGAGCCAGAACGGGTCGATGGTCGTAAGCTCGGAGATGCCTTCGACAGTCCGGCCGCGCCGCAGGCATTCGGCGACGGCGAAGAGCCGTTCGTGCGTCGGCCGGCGCAGCACGTCGTCGAGCTCGTCGTCGCTCCACTGCTCGATGGCATGGCCGGTGAGCGCGTCGCGGCCGATGTCGCACCCGCGTACGGCCTTGATGAGCGCTTGTCCGAACGTGCGCCCGATCGCCATGACCTCGCCGGTCGACTTCATCTGGCTGCCGAGGTGCGCGTCGCCGAGCGGGAACTTGTCAAACGGCCAACGAGGGATCTTGACGACGCAGTAGTCGAGCGTCGGCTCGAAGGCGGCTTTCGTGACCCCCGTGACGGGGTTCGGGATGTCGGGAAGCAGCTGCCCCAGCGCCACTTTCGTCGCGATCTTCGCGATCGGATAGCCGGTGGCTTTGCTCGCGAGCGCGGACGAACGCGACACGCGCGGATTCACTTCGATGATGCGATATTCGTCGCTGTGCGGATCGAGCGCGAACTGGATGTTGCAGCCGCCCTGGATCTCGAGGTGGCGGATGATGTTGATCGACGCGGATCGCAGGCGCTGGTAGTCGCGGTCGGAGAGCGTCTGCGACGGCGCGACGACGATCGAATCGCCGGTGTGGACGCCGACCGGATCGATGTTCTCCATGTTGCAGACGACGATGCAGTTGCCGGCGCCGTCGCGCAGCACTTCGTACTCGACTTCCTTCCAACCGAGGAGCGATGTCTCGAGCAGCACCTGACGCGCGATGCTCGCGCGCAGCCCGCTCTCGAGGAATTCGCGCAGTTGCTCGCGGTCGTAGGCGATGCCGCCGCCGGTACCGCCGAGCGTGTATGCCGGCCGGACGATGAGCGGTAAGCCTTTTTCGTCGGCGAAGGCGAGGCCAGGTTCGACCTCGTTGACGACGACCGAGTCCGGCACGGGCTCGCCGATCGCGATCATCGCCTTCTTGAAGAGATCGCGGTCTTCGGCGAGGCGAATCGTCCGCAACGGCGTGCCGAGCAGCTCGACGCCGTAGCGCTCGAGCGTGCCGCGTTCGGCGAGCGCGACCGCAAGGTTGAGGCCGGTCTGACCGCCGAGCGTCGCGAGCATCGCATCCGGCCGCTCGCGCGCGATGATCGCCTCGACGTGCGACGGCACGAGCGGCTCGAGATAGACCGCGTCGGCCATCTCCGGATCGGTCATGATCGTCGCTGGATTCGAATTGACGAGGACGACCCGGCAGCCTTCTTCACGCAGCGCGCGGCACGCCTGGACGCCGGCGTAGTCGAACTCCGCCGCCTGGCCGATGACGATCGGCCCCGACCCCACTACGAGCACGCAGCGCCGCGCGTCGGACGTCATGACGCGATGCTCGCGAGGAACTTGGCGAATAGGCCGTATGCGTCGCCCGGGCCGGGCGACGCTTCAGGGTGGAACTGCACGGACTCGATCGGCAGCTCCTCGTGCCGCAAGCCTTCGTTGACGCCGTCGTTCAGGTTGACGAGCGTTTGTGCTACGCCGCGAGGCAGCGAGGCCGCGTCGACGGCGTAGCCGTGGTTGTGCGCGGTGATGAGCACCTCGCCGGTGTCGCACCGCTGGACCGGCTGGTTGCCACCACGGTGACCGTACTTCATCTTATATGTCTTCGCGCCGAGCGCGATCGCGAGGAGCTGGTGACCGAGGCAGATGCCGAATATAGGAAGCTTCTCGTGGTCGACGGCGCGTTTGAGCGTGTCGACGACGCGGCCGAGCTCGGAGGGGTCGCCGGGCCCGTTGCTAACGACGAGGCCCGCCGGCCCGGCTGAGAGGATGTCGTCGAACGACGAATCGTAGGGCAGTTCGATGACTTCCGCGCCTGCTCGTTCCAGTGACCCCGCGATGTTCTCTTTGACGCCGCAATCGAGCAGCGCAACGCGCAGCCGGCTCCTGCCGATCTGGAGCTTCGACCGGACGCTGACGCCCTCGACGAGCTCAGGCGTTCCCAACGGCTCGCCCACGTATTCGCGCAGAACGTCCTTCGCCCGTGCGACGGCCTCGTCGCCGACGGCGAGCACCGAGCGCATCGTCCCCGATTCGCGCAAGCGGATGACGAGCGAACGCGTGTCGACGTCTTCGATTCCGCGTACCCTTTGTGCATCGAACCACTCCGGCAGCGAACCCGTGCTGCGCCAGTGGCTCGGGTGACGGCTGACGCGTTTGAAGACGCCGCCGGATGCGCAAATGCGATCGTGCTGCTCGACGGCCGGATCGATCCCGTAGTTGCCGATGAGCGGGTACGTGAAGACGAGCAGCTGTCCGGCGTACGACGGATCGGTGAGCGCTTCTTCGTAGCCGGTCATACCGGTGTAGAACACCGCCTCGCCGGTCGACGCGCCGTCGGGACCGATGCCGGTCCCTTCGAACGCGCTACCGTCCGCCAGCAGCAGCACCGCGCGGCGGTTCATGCTTTCACCGCTTTTCGCGAAGCGAACACGATGGAGCCGCCGACGACGCTCATCGCAGGTTTGACGTCGAAGGTCTGGCCGGCAAACGGAGTCGCCCGGCCTTTCGACACGAACAGCGTGGGGTCGACCGTCCACGGTCGGTCGAGATGCAGCCCAGTGATATCCGCCGGCGAGCCGGGAGCGAGCGTGCCGCCGTCGACGCCGAGCAGCCGTGCGACGTTGGTCGAGAAGTTGGCGACGAGCGTCGCGATCGGCACGTCGCGGAACGTGTCGAACATCGCCGCGACCGCCGTCTCGAGTCCGGAAAAACCGACGCACGCATGCGAGAGCGGCGGTTCTTTCTCATCGGGCGCGTGCGGCGCGTGATCGCTCGCGAAAATGTCGATCGTGCCGTCGACGACCGCTGCCTTGAGCGCCTTGACGTCGGCCGCCGACCGTAGCGGCGGATTGACGCGCATCGCGGCATCGAAACCGAGCAGCTGCTCGTCGGTGCACCGGACGTGGTGCGGCGTCGCTTCGCCGGATGCGTCGACGCCCGTCGAGCGCGACCAGCGGAGGACGTCGATCGTCTCGCGCGCGCTGACGTGACACAGGTGCCAGCGCTTGCCTGTGACGCGCGCGACGAGCAGGTCGCGCGCAGCGATCGCGGCTTCCGCAAGGTTCGGCGTGCCGGTGACGCCGAGCAGATCGCTGATCACGCCTTCGTTCATGAGGGCGCCGTCGAATGCCGGGTCGTCGCAATGCGATAGGAACGGCTGCGGCAGGTCGGCGATGAGCCTTGCCGCGTGGTACAAAGCCTTGAGCGACGCGGTCGTCGAGCCGTCGTCGGAAAACGCGACCGCTCCCGCTTTCGCCATACCGCGGAGCGCCGCTATCGATTCTCCCGCGCGCGCGATCGTGACGCTCCCGATCGGATAGCATCGCACTCCGCCGATCGCGTCCGCGGCGCGGATGAGCTGCGACACTGACGAGGCACGGTCGATGGGCGGTCTCGTGTTCGGCATCGCGGCGACGGCGGTGAATCCGCCGGCGGCGGCGGCGGCAAGGCCGGTCTCCAGGGTCTCTTTTTGCGGATCGCCGGGATGGCGCAGGTGGACGTGCGGATCGATGAAGCCGGGGCAGAGCACCATCCCCGCGCAGTCGACGCGCTCCGCGTCGAGATCCGGTTCTGCCGGCGCTCCGTCGATGATCGCGGCGATCACGCCGTTGCGGACGGCGATCGTGCGGATCGCATCCAGGCCGAGCGTCGGATCGACGACGCGTGCCCCGACGAAATCGCGATTCGGCACGCGGCTTTTCAACGGACGGTCCCCGCCGAGTCGGCCGGATGGAGCGGACGAGCGCTCGCGGCGGCGCGCAGGCAGCGTTCGAGCGCCGCCATCCTGACGTAGACGCCGTTCTCCACCTGGCGTTCGATCCGGCTCCGCGGATCATCCATGAGCGCACCGGAGATCTCGACGCCGCGATTGACCGGCCCCGGATGCATGATGATCGCGTGAGGCGCCATCCGACCGACGCGTGCATCATCGATGCCGTAGCCTTCGATCAGATCTTCCGCGGGCGGAAGCTCGGCGCCGTCGGCGCGCTCCTTTTGGATGCGCAGCAGCATGACCGCGTCGGCGCGCGGGAGACAGGCGTCGAGGTCGGTCGACAGCTCGGCGAAGCCCCAGCCCGGCGAGGTCGGCGGGAGCAAGAGCGGAGGCGCGCAGAGCGTCACGTGCGCTCCGAGGAGATGTGCGGCGCGCGCGCTCGAACGCGCGACTCGGCTGTGGCGGATGTCGCCGCTTATGACGAGACGGCGGCCGTCGAGCGCGCCGAACTCTTCGACGAGCGTCATCGCGTCGAGCAAGCCTTGGGTCGGGTGCGCGTGCCAGCCGTCGCCCGCGTTGAGGATCGCGGCGCTGAAATGTCGCGCGAGCGCGTGTGGAAAGCCGCTCTCCGAGTGCCTGACGACGAGCGCGTCCGCGCCGATCGCTTGGATCGTGCGCATCGTATCCTCGAGCGTCTCGCCTTTGCCGAGCGACGACGTCTCGGGGTGGAAATCGTGCCACGTCCCGCCGAGCTTGTGCGTCGCTTGGGCGAACGACGTCGCGGTGCGCGTGCTCGCTTCGAAGAACATGCCGACGACGATCTTGCCCTTGAGGCGAAGCGACGCATCGGCGACGCCGCGCTTGAACTCGAGCGCACGCTTTATCAACGCCTCGATGAGCGGCCGTTGCGCGTCATCGAGGTCGAGGAGCAAGCGATCCGCCGTCATGCCGCTTCGCAGATGACGACGCGATCTGCGTCGTCCGGCTCCGGACGAAGTTCGACGACCACCCTTTCGTCCGACGCCGTCGGCACGAATTTGCCGACGTAGTCGGCTTGGATGGGCAGCTCGCGTAAGCCGCGGTCGATGAGGACGCACAGCCGGACGGCACGCGGCCGCCCGAGGTCGGTGATCGCGTCGAGGGCCGAGCGCACCGTGCGGCCGGTGAAGAGCACGTCGTCGATGATGACGACGTCCTTGCCGGTCACGTCGCTCGTTATATCGCTCTCGGGCATCTCGCGCGGCGCGTCGTCGTCGCGATAGAGGGTGATGTTGAGGAAGCCGGTCTGCACGGTGACGCCGGTCCGGCGTTTGATCTCGGCTTGGATGCGGCGCGCGAGGTTCTCGCCGCCCTTGCGGATACCGATGAGGACGAGGTCGCGCGTCGCGCCGGTCGGCTCGATGATCTGATGCGTGAGCCGCTCGACGGTGCGCTGAAGCTCGGCAGACGAAAACACGACGAGCTTTTCCCGCAGCGTGGGCGCTTTCGTCGTGGCCATGAGCGGTGTTCTTCGTCGCCCCACCGGCGCGGCCCTGTGAGGAACACATGTAGCGGTCGAGCTTTAGCTCGACCGCCGCGGCCTTGCGGTAAGCAGCTTGGAGCGGTCGACCTTTACGGTCGACCGTCACGGCCTCACTTGGAAGCGTGTCTGCGGTCGAGCTGAAGCTCGACCGCTACAAAGCCATTCCGCTAGAGCGTCACGCGGCGTTCGCGAGCGAGTTCGAACGTGCGCCTCAACTCTTCCAGCCGCCGGCGTTCGCCCTCGACGACCTCGGCCGGCGCCTTACGCACGAAACCTTCGGATGCAAGCTTCCGCTCGATGACGTCGATCTCGCGCTCGGTCTTCTCTATCTCCTTGTCGAGCGACGTGCGCTCGCGCTCGATGACCCCCGCGTCGACCGGCAGGAACACTTGCGCCGCGCCGAGGCGCCTCGACAGCGCGCTCTCCGGCTTCGGGAACTCGCCGTCGCCGATCGAGCGGACAGCGCTCGCGCGGCCGAGGCGTTCGACGATCTCGGACTCGCGTTGCAGCAAGCCGACGAGTTCGGGCGAGGCGCCATCGACGAAGACGTCTCGGAGTTCGCGATACGGAAGTTTTGGAACGCCGCGCAGCGCGAGCACCGCGTCGACGAAGCCGAGCACCTGCGCCATGTCGGAGCGAGAGCCTATGTCGATCCAGGCAGCAGCGCCGTCCGGCCAGGCGGACTTGCCGATGCGCGGCACCTCGTGCGGCAGCCGCTGCCAGAGCTCTTCGGTGATGAACGGCATGATCGGATGCAGCAGCTGGAGCGCGCCGGTCAGCACGCGGCCGAGGATGCACGCACGCGTCGGTACGCGGTCTTTCGCGATCTCGATGTAGACGTCGCACACCTCGTTCCAGACGAAGCTGCGGATCGCGTCCGACGCTTCGGAGAAGTCGAAGTCGCGGTATGCGGCGTCGACGCGCTGGACGGTTTGTGCGAGCGCGTCGAGGATGTAGCGGTCGGCGAGCGTCAGTTGGACGTCGGGGCACGAGAGCGGTTCGCGCGCTTCGCCGAGCTCCGGGAAGGTCGTCAGCGCGAAGCGGACCGCTTGCCACAACTTGTTGCAGAACTTTCGCGCGTCTTCGCAGCGCCCGACGGAAAAACGCACGTCTTGACCTGCGTGCATCTGGTTGACGATGCCAAAACGCGTCGCGTCAGCGCCGTAGTCGCGCACGAGATCGAGCGGGTCGAGGTTATTCCCCCGTGACTTGCTCATGCGCTGGCCGTTCTCGTCGAGGATGACCGGCGTGATGAGGACGGTCGAGAACGGCTCGCGGCCCAAGAAATGGATGCCGAGCATGACCATGCGCGCGACCCAGAGGAAGATGATCTCGCGCGCGGTGACGAGGACCTGCGTCGGATACCAGACCTCGAGCTCTTTCGTCTTCTCGGGCCAGCCGAGGATCGAGAACGGCCAGAGGCCTGAGGAGAACCACGTGTCGAGGGTGTCTTCATCGCGACGGAGATCGGTACGGGCGCACGTGGCGCACTTCTCCGGTTCGGACAGCGCGACCGTCGCGTGGTCGAGGCCGCAATACCAGACCGGCAACCGGTGGCCCCACCAGATCTGGCGCGAGATGTTCCAATCACGGATCCGCTCGAGCCAATCTTCGTACGTCTTCTGGTACCGCTCGGGGACGAACTTCACGCGGCCTTCTCTAGATGCCGAAAGCGCCGGCTCTGCGAGCGGCTTCATCTTGACGAACCACTGCAGCGACAAGAGCGGCTCGATCGGCGTGTCGCAGCGATAGCAGATACCGATCGACGTCGCGTGCGCTTCTTCGCGGACGAGCAGACCGCGTTCGCGCAATCGGCGGACGGCGAGCTCGCGCGCGTCGAACCGATCGAGCCCGGCGAATTCAGGCTCGACATCGCCGGTGAGCTTCGCGTCGAAGCCGATGACGGACGGTTGCGGCAAGCCGTGGCGTTCGCCGATCTCGTTGTCGGTGAAATCGTGGGCCGGCGTGATCTTGAGCGCGCCGGTTCCGAATTCGCGCTCGACCGACGCGTCGGCGATGACGGGGATCGGCGCCGGCATCAGCGGACGCATGACATGCTTGCCGATGAGCGCCCGGTAACGATCGTCGTCGGGATGGACCGCGACCGCGACGTCGGCGAATATCGTCTCGGGGCGCGTCGTCGCGATGACGGCGTCGGGAGCTCCATCGACGCCGGCGTAGCGGACGAAATAGAGCGTGCCTTGACGCTCCTCCCGTTCGACTTCGCTGTCCGATAGGGTCGACGCGCAGCGCGGGCACCAGTTTATGAGGCGCGTACCGCGGTAGATCAGCCCCTCGGCGTACAGGTCGACGAAGACCTTGAGCACGGCGCGGCTCATGCCTTCGTCCATCGTGAAGCGGTCTCGATCCCAATCGGGCCCGAAGCCGAGCGCGCGGAACTGTTCGTAAAGGACGTCGCCGTATTCGCGCCGCCACTCCCACACGCGTGCGATGAACGCGTCGCGGCCGAGGTCGAACCGCGTCTTGCCTTCCTTGGCGAGCTCTTTCTCGACGACGTTCTGCGTCGCGATCGCGGCGTGATCTTGACCCGGCAGCCAGACGGCGTTCCTGCCGCGCATGCGGTTCCAGCGGACGAGGATGTCTTGCGGCGTGTACGTCGAGCCGTGGCCCATGTGGGCACGTCCGGTGATGTTCGGCGGCGGCATCGCGATGACGAACGGCTTGAGCTCGGGATCCGGCTCGGCGTGGAACGCCTTCTCCGCTTCCCAAGTCTGGTACCATCGCCGTTCGATCGCGGCCGGGTCGTACTTGTCGAGCATCGGCTCGCGCAGCTCGGTCATGGCCTCGAAGTTCGGGCGAGATTGCGCGCACCCTGCGGCGCACAGGTGCGGAGGCGCCGGCTACGTCTTACGACGCCGCGATGAGCTTCGCGAACGTGTCGGCGTCGACGTTGCCGCCGCTGATGATGATGCCCACACGGGCGCCGAAGTCTCCGGCTTTGCCGGCGAGCGCCGCGGCGACCGGCACCGCGCCTGCGGGTTCGACGACGATCTTCGTGCGCCCGAAGAGCAGGCGCATCGCGTTGCGGATCTCGTCATCGTTGACGGTGACGAAATCGTCGACGAGCTTGTCGGCGATCGGCCACGTGATGTCGCCGGGCGACGTCGTGCGTAAGCCTTCGGCGATCGTGTCCGGCTCGGGGATCGCGACCGGCTTGCGCGCGCGGCGCGATCTCGACCAGTCGTCGCCCGCTTCGGGCTCGACGCCGACGATCTTCAAGCCTGGGCGCAATGTTTTCGCGACGATCGCGCTGCCCGAGATGAGGCCACCGCCGCCGACCGGCGTCACGAGCACTTCGAGGTCCCGGACATCTTCCAGCAGTTCCAGCGCTGCCGTGCCTTGACCGGCGATGATGTCCGGATGATCGAAAGGCGGCACGATCGTGCCCCCACGCTCGCCCTTGATCCGTTCGGCGATCGCCTCCCGGCTTTCGCCACGCTTGTAGGTGACGACATCGGCGCCGTAGCCGCGCGTCGCCTCGAGTTTGATCTGCGATGCATACTCGGGCATGACGATCGTCGCCCGGATGCCGAGCAGCTTCGCCGCTAGCGCGACGCCTTGCGCGTGGTTGCCGGACGAAAAGGCGACGACGCCGCGGGCGCGCTCATCGTCGGAAAGACGGCTCAGCGCGTTGTACGCGCCGCGGAACTTGAACGCGCCGACGCGCTGGAAATTCTCGCACTTGAGGAAGAGGTGCCGACCGGCGATCGCGTCGAGTGCCGCCGACGTGACGACAGGCGTCCGGTGCGCGACGCCTTCGATGCGTTGCGCAGCCGCCCGTACGTCGTCTATGGACATCATGGTCAGCATTATCGCTTCATTCCGGAACGCATACCGACTACCCCTCGAGGAGCGGGCTATGGAACTCCCGTCGCTTCGCCCTCACCGAGTTTAAAACCGCGGCGGTCGACCGAAAAGGTCGACCGCTCCAGCATCGTCGGGGCAGCTGGAACGTTAGGCGGGGACGTCCTTGCTCTGCGGACCGGGGATGAGCACCGGTGTCTGAACGCCGTCGATGACTTCTTTGTTGATGATGCACTTTTTGACGTTCGTCAACGACGGCAGGTCGTACATGACGTCGAGCATCACCTCTTCGAGGATCGACCGCAGGCCGCGTGCGCCGGTCTTGCGCAACTGCGCGCGCTGGGCGATGGCGACGAGCGCTTCCTTCGTGAAGGTCAGCTCGATGCCGTCCATCGCGAAGATCTTCTGATATTGGCGCACGAGCGCGTTGCGCGGCTCGGTGAGGATGCGGCGCAGCGCGAGCTCGTCGAGCGCGTCGAGGGTGACGACGATCGGAAGGCGGCCGATGAACTCTGGGATGAGGCCGAAGCGGAGCAGATCTTCGGGCAGGAGCTGCTGCAGCAGGCGCGTCGTGCGACGCTCTGACTTGCCTTCGGGAACGGCGCGGAAACCGAGTGATTGGCTCGCGACGCGGCCTTCGATGATGCGCTCGAGGCCGTCGAACGCGCCGCCGCAGATGAACAAGACGTTCGTCGTATCGATCTGGATGAATTCTTGGTGCGGGTGTTTGCGGCCGCCTTGCGGGGGCACGTTCGCCGTCGTGCCTTCGAGTATCTTGAGCAGCGCTTGCTGGACGCCTTCGCCGGAGACGTCGCGCGTGATCGACGGGTTCTCGCTCTTGCGCGCGATCTTGTCGATCTCGTCGATGTAGACGATGCCCTTCTCGGCGCGCTTGACATCGTAGTCGGCGGCCTGGATGAGCTTGAGCAAGATGTTCTCGACGTCTTCGCCGACGTAGCCCGCTTCGGTGAGCGAGGTGGCGTCCGCCATCGCGAGCGGCACGTCGAGTATCTTCGCCAACGTCTGCGCGAGGTACGTCTTGCCGGAACCGGTCGGGCCGACGAGAAGGATGTTGCTCTTGTGGAGCTCGACGTCGTCGCTTCCGCCGGTACCCTGCGCGGAGTTCACGCGCTTGTAGTGGTTGTAGACGGCCACCGCAAGCGACTTCTTCGCTCGGTCTTGCCCGATGACGTACTGGTTGAGGATGTGGTTGATCTCTTTCGGCTTCGGGATGTTGCGGAGCCGGAGATTCTCGTCGACGTTCTTGTAGAGCTCTTCCTCGATGATCTCGTTGCAGAGCTCGATGCACTCGTCGCAGATATAGACGCCCGGGCCGGCGATGAGCTTACGCACCTGCTCCTGCGATTTGCCGCAGAAGCTGCACTTGAGCTGGCCTTTCTCGTCGCCGAATCTGAACAAGCGGTCTCTTCCTCTTCGCGCTGCTTAGGTGGTCGGTTTGGTCGGTGCGGTCTCGCGCGTCTGCCGATTCATGACCACGTCGCAGATCCCGTAGTCCACGGCTTCCTGCGCCGTCATGTGGTAGTCACGCTCCATGTCGCGCTCGATCTTCTCGAGTGGTTGCCCCGTCGTCTCGACATATATGTTCGCGAGTTGCCGGCGCGTGTTGATGAGATCCTTCGCGTAGATTTCGAGGTCGGTCGCCTGACCGCCCACCTGCTGTACCCACGGTTGGTGAATGAGTATCTTCGAGTAGGGCAGCGCAAAACGCTTGCCCTTGGCACCGCCGGTGAGCAGGATTGATGCTGCGCTGGCAGCCAGTCCCGCGCAGAGGGTCGCGACGTCGGGCCGCACGAGCGACATAGTGTCGTAGATAGCAAGCCCGGCGGTCACGCTCCCGCCGGGACTATTGATGTACATCTCGATGTCTTTATCGGCATCTTCCTTTTCCAGAAACAGGAGTTGGGCGATGACGAGGTTGGCCAGATTGTCGTCGATCGGGCCTGTGACGAAGACGATACGCTCCTTCAGCAGCCGCGAGAATATGTCGAAGGCGCGCTCTCCGCGAGCGGTCTGCTCGACCACCATCGGTACGAGATGTCCCATTTAGTGTGAACCTTTCCGGCGCTTGTGAGCCTGGTGGACCTTACGACTGTCCCGCCAGGCTACCCTGCGCGGTTCGGATATCCGCCTGCGTGAGCAAGAACTCAATCGTCTTCTGCTTGCGAACGGAATCGATGAGCGGGCCGAAACCTGTGTTGCGCCGCACGACGTCGATCATGGCGTCGCGGCTGCGTCCATATGAGCGGGCGAGATGGTCGAGCTCGCTTTCGAGATCTTTCGTCGTCACATCGATGCCTTCGGCGCGCGCGATCTCTTCGAGCACGAGTGCGGTCTTCACGCGGCGCTCCGCTTCCGTTCGGTATTCGGCGGTAAGGCCTTGTTCGTCGACACCCTTTGCCGCGAGATACTCGCCCCACGAGCGCCCGATGCTCTGCATGTAGTTCTTCGCATCGGCGAGCAGACTCTCGACCTCGCGGTCGACGAGCACGGCCGGCAGCGGGAAATCGTGACGCGCGAGCAGTTCGGTGATGAGTTGCTTCTGCACCGCTTCGCGTGCTTGGGCGTCGCCGACCGCTTCGAGCCGTTTGCGGATGTCGGCGCGCAGCGCGTCGACGGATTCGTGCTCGGATACTTTCTTGACGAAGGCCTCGTCGAGATTCGGCAACACCGGTTGACGCACATCGTGAATCGTCACGTCGAAAGTCGCTTCTTTGCCGGCGAGCGTCTCGACGTGGTAGTGCGGCGGGAAGGTGACTTTGAGCGTCCGCTTGTCGCCGGGCTTCGCGCCGTAGAGCTGCTCGGCGAATCCGGGGACGAACTTCTCGCTGTTGACCTCGGTCGTGTGATCGGTCGCGCTGCCGCCTTCGAACGGTTCGCCGTCGATCGTGCCGACGTAGTCCATCGTGACGACGTCGCCCGCTTCGATGCCGCGCTCCCCGACGGGTTCGAGCTCGGCGGCGCGTTTGCGTAAGGCCTGGAGGCTGCGTTCGACTTCTTCTTCCGTCACGCTGACGGGGTGGCTTTCGAGAGCGAGGCCCCGATAATCGGCGAGCGTGATGTCGGGACGGACGCTTACTTTTGCCTTGATTCTCAGCGATTTGCCGTCGTCGAGGCGCTCGAGGTCGATGTGCGGACGGTCGACCGGATCGAGGTTGTGCTCTTTGAGGGCGCGAGAGTATGCGTCGGGCACGACGTCCTCGACCGCTTGATGATCGATCGCTTCGGTGCCGACGTGGCGCTCGAAGATCGGACGCGGAACGTGGCCCTGACGAAAACCCGGAAGTCGATATTGTTTGACGAGCTTGCGAAACGCGCGCTCGCGGGCGGCTTCGAAGTCGGGCGCCGAGACCTCGATGTCGAGTTCGACTTCGGTCGGCGCGAGTTTACGGACCGTGGCTGTCACTGCGCTTCGAAGCGAACCTCCGAGGGATTTAGGAACGGGCTGGAGCGGAAGACGAGATTCGAACTCGCGACCCTCGCCTTGGCAAGGCGATGCTCTACCGCTGAGCTACTTCCGCGCTGCATGCGCGAGCGTCGGCTTGCGCCGACGTCAGTCTCATGTTATGCGGGTGGACCTGTTTTCCTTGCGGGGAAACGCCGTGTCGCGGCGAACGCCGCACACATGACGGGCGGGGCGATGTTAGGCACGGTCTTGGTGATCGGCGGCGCCTTATATGTCGCAGTGTTCGCTTGGATCACACAAGCGCGTGTGCGCGCGCTCGGCCCGGACAAATACCCCGAGGATCACGGCCACTGAGTTCGGCCGTTTCGTTTGGTCGGTGTGGGCAAGAAAGGACTCGAACCTTCACGGGTCGCCCCACTGGAACCTAAATCCAGCGCGTCTGCCAGTTCCGCCACTTGCCCATCGCACTTTTACAACTCGACCGAACTTACAGCGGTCGAGCTTTTGCTCGACCGGAGACGGCCTCCCCAATCACACGCCAGTGGAGTGCGGACGTACTTGAAGCAGATTGCGCACCGAACCGTCGGGTGATGCCGCTCGCGCGAGCTTGTCGGCGAAGCGCCACTCCGCGTCGTTCTCCACGACGCCGTGTAATAGGATGGTCGCGCCGTGCGCGTCGACCCAGATGCGCCGCTTGCCGAGGTTCGGATCGCCGCCGATCGCGGTCTTGAGGTTGTCGGTCGCGAGCACCGCGTCGACGCGCGACTCGTTCACCCAGCGTTGATAGCGTCCGAGTAGCGAGCCGATGTTCGCTACGGTGCGGCGCTTGAGCGCGACGCGTGCTTGCCGCGGCGCTGCCGCGACGCCGGTCGCCGATCCGAGGAGCGCTGCGGCGAGAATGCCCCAAGCGAGTTTCTGCATGGTCGCCACGGTGTTTCGGGGCGAGTCGGGGTTCTCCCGCGTTTGGCGGGTCGCTTGCTTAGGCGAGCGGGAGGTCGATCTCGGCTTTGGTCTGTGTGTCGTGGAACTCGATCAATTCTTGGAATCCGGGCACGGGTTCGCCGTTGCCTATCGCTTTGATGAAACGGCAGGACGCGAAGCGCGCGCTCGCCGTGGTGTAGCCCGCGTTCCAGCGGTCGAAGCGCTGCTGCTCTTGCGGCGTCTGGAACGGATAGGTGACCGGCGGTTCCCACATCTTCATGCGCCAGGGTTTTGGCGTGAGGCGCGCGCGAAACGATTCCTGTTGTTTACATAGGTGCACGTAGATCGGATCGGATCCGAACTCGCGCAGCAGGGCGATGGATGTCTCGTCCGTAGCGCTTTGTGCAAGGTTCGTGACGATTGAGCGATAGCCGCCAGCGGTTTTGTAGAGGCGGAGCGAGAGACCCTTCGTCTCAGCGATTTGCGCTATCGAGTCCTCGATCGGCGTGCTCGCTTGCTGAACCACCGGTTGCTGCTTCTTGCCGAACAGCGACATCAAGCCCGAAGCTATCGTCGTGACGGGCTTCGGCGGCGCGTCGTCGGAGTCGACATCGATGAACATCAGATCATTCGTGTTGAGGACAAGCGCGCCGTACACGTTCCGCGTCACGATCGCCGTCGACGCACCACCCAATTGCTGGATGATAGGCTCGGGGATCGGCCGGTCGCCGTATTGATATCGCTGCAGTTTGGTACGACCGTCTGCGATGATGGCGACAACGCGCTGCGCGGTTTGCAGCGCCATCGCGGCCGCGCCCTCAATGCTCTCGTTCGACCAGCCGCGCGCTGCCGCGCGGATTCGCCGACCCCGCCGGTCGGTCGCGTCCGCGGACTGCCTGGCCCAAAAACGAGCGAGCTTCATCGCGTCGTTTGCTCCGCGATCCTGATATGGAAGACGTGGACCGGCGACTTGCCGATCCACGTTTTATGCTCTGGTGCGTCGTGAGGGAATCGAACCCCCAACCAACAGATTAAGAGTCTGCTGCTCTACCAGTTGAGCTAACGACGCATGCGGCGCACTGCATTCGACCGCTCCGCGCGGCGATTCCTATCCGCGCTTCGCGTTGTCCGTCGTGTGAAAATGCCCCGTCCGAGAATCGAACTCGAATCAACCGGTTAAAAGCCGGATGCTCTACCACTGAGCTAACGGGGCACGCTGCGCGCCTGGACGGGCTCGAACCGCCAACCCTCAACTTCGAAGGCTGATGCTCTATCCAGTTGAGCTACAGGCGCACGGGCGACGGACGCGTGGGGTGAATGACGGGGGTCGAACCCGCGACCTTCGGTGCCACAGACCGACGCTCTAACCAGCTGAGCTACATTCACCAGACGAGCCAAGCGAGGGATTTCGTTGCGGCGCGAATTGCGCCCTGGTCGAGGGTGACTCGCGCCCGGGGAGACTCGAACTCCCGACAAAACCCGCTTAGAAGGCGGGTGCTCTATCCAACTGAGCTACGGGCGCCCAACTACGAATTCTTACACGTGACCGAGAATCTCGCCTTGTTCGACGTCAGCGCGTTCGGTTGAGCGATCTCGATCTCGACCCACCCCGGATAAACGTGCGACGGCGCGTAGTAGTTGCCGACACGCCACTCCGTCTGTACGGCGTAACTGCCAGAGTCGTGAAACTTGAATGGTGGCAGCGCAACGCGCGAGCCGTCACTATGCCTGAAGGAGAACAGTGCGGTCACAGGTCCGTTGACTGTAACGGTTCCATAGAAATGGATCGTCGTCGGACAGTGGCCGACGTACTCGATCGGATCCGCTTCGAGGTACGCTTTCGTCACCCTGACCGATGTCGGCGTGCCGGGCGCAAGCGCCTCGACGGCCGCCGAGTCGACATAGAAATCCGCGCCCGGGCTCTGCCCGTAGATTATGAACATGTTTGCCGGCGATACACCGTTGCGCGCTTTCAACTCGATCCACTTGCCGGTGACGGAACTGCGCGCGTCGATGCCGGTGTTGCCGCCGTTACCCGTGCCGATGAAGACCGTTCCGGTCTTGACGAAGACCCAGGCACTCGAAGTCACGTGCCCCGGCCCGGTTCCAATCGGGAGAAATGCTTGAACTAGTCCGCTACCGCTATTCGGTTTGTCGTCGGTTGTCACGACATGGATCATCGACTTGCCACCGCCGCGCGTCGAAGGCATGAGCTCGGTCGTCGTGCTCCCGTTTCCGGTGTTGTATACGGTCCAGTGGGCAGCCGCTGAATCACCGGTCGCTCCGGCGCCGTTCAAGACTGTCTGCTCGCCAGACGTGCTGACCTGGGCGAAGTCCGGGTTGGCGAGCATATTCGTCGTCGCCGCGGAGGCGGCACCGGCCATGGTCGCTAGCGCGAGAGTTGCGTAAATGCCGAAATGCCTGAACGTCATGCGAGTATCAGTTTACCCGTTTTGTCTCTGACATATTGCCATCGGGCGGACACGACTTGAACGTGCGGCCTCTCGCGCCCAAGGCGAGCGCTCTACCAGGCTGAGCTACCGCCCGACATTTCCTCGTATTCGCAATTGCCAATTCCGTTGCCTTGCGGTTCTTCGCCGATGACAGTTCGCGCAGCGAACGTCGCATTTTGCCACCTCCATCTCGACCTGCGAAATCGAGACGCGGTTGTTGATCATGCGGCTGATGTCGCCTTGCTTGACGCCTCGGACGTGATCAAATTCCAAGACGATCAAGTCTCGTTCGCCACAGTCGACGCAAGGATGTTGAGACAGGTAGTCGACTATGAACTCTCTTATCGATCGACGTGAAGCCTTATTTCGCGCGTATCGTCGAGAGTTGTGGAGCTCTTTGTTTCGTGCATAATGCGCTCTCGAGTAGCTGCGCTGACAGGGGATGCAATAGGAGCAGGGCTGCGGGTTAGCTATGGTACGGCTGGAATAAGCCGACAAAGGCTTATCTTTCAAGCACTTCGGGCACCGCTTTACCCGCGCGACCACCGAAAGCAAGACCATCTGTTTCATGCTTGCACATCACGCGCACATGTTCGATTGTCTAGCCCGATACTAAGAGGGATACGGAAATTTCTCAGCGGTCCGATCGGGGCACCAACGCCGCGCGCAAGGCACGTAGTGCACGGCCGCGGTGAGAGACCGCATGCTTCATCGCCGACGTGACTTCGCCAAAGGTATTACCGTCATAGGACGGATACACGAAGATGGGATCGTAGCCGAATCCATTTGAGCCGCGAGGCGCATCGGCAATCAAGCCCTCGACCTGGCCGCGTGCGACAACGGGCTCAAAGCCGGGGATGGCCAGAACGCACACGCACACGTAGCGAGCTCGTCGCGACTCATAAGCATCTGCCGCTTTGATCAAATACCTGTTGCGCTCTGCCCATGTCGATTCAGGCGACGGCGTACGCGCGGACAACACGCCCGGCCCCCAGTCCAACGCCTCGACCTCGATCCCCGAATCATCAGCCAACGCCGGTCCGCCGCACAGATCCGCAAGCGCACGCGCCTTCAAGAGCGCGTTGCCCTCATAGGTACCGGCTGTTTCTGGAACATCGGGATACGCCGGCGGCGGCAATGCGAGGCGCGGCGGCACCGGACCCCACAACTCGATGAGCTCGCGCGCCTTATCTTCGTTGCGCGAGGCGATCAGAATGGCAATAGCAGGATCGAGAAAACCAGGCACTAGTCGCGGTCGAGGCGCAAGACCGCCATGAACGCTTCCTGCGGCAGCTCGACGTTGCCGACTTGTTTCATGCGCTTCTTGCCTTCTTTTTGCTTCTCAAGCAGCTTGCGCTTCCGCGAGATGTCGCCGCCGTAGCATTTCGCCAGGACGTTCTTGCGCATCGCTTTGACGGTCTCTCGCGCCATGATCTTGTTCCCGATCGCCGCCTGGATCGGCACGTCGAACATCTGGCGTGGGATCACTTCCTTCAGTCGCTCGGCAAGCCGCTGGCCCCACGTAGACGCCTTATCGCGGTGGATGATCAACGACAAAGCGTCGACCGATTCGCCGTTCAACAGGATGTCGAGACGCACGAGGTCGCCCTCTCGATAGCCGATGAGCTCGTAGTCCAAGCTCGCGTAGCCCTTCGTCCGCGATTTCAGCTGGTCGAAAAAATCGATGATGATCTCCGCGAGCGGAAGGTCATACGTGAAGATGACGCGCGCCGGCGAGATATAGTCCATCGCGATCATCGTGCCGCGACGCGTCTGGCACAAGTCCATGATCGGCCCGATGTAATCGGCCGGCGTGATGATCGAGCACTTGACGTACGGCTCTTCGATGCGCCGGATGTTCGGCACCGGCGGCAGCTTCGCGGGATTGTCGATCCACAATTCTTCGCCGGCCGTCGTGAAGACATGATAGACGACCGACGGCGACGTCGCTATGAGCGACAGCGTATACTCGCGCTCGAGCCGCTCCTGGACGATCTCCATGTGGAGCAGCCCTAGAAAACCGCAGCGGAAACCGAACCCCAACGCGATCGACGACTCTGGCTCGAAGGACAACGCCGCATCGTTGAGCTTGAGCTTTTCGAGCGCCTCGCGCAAGTCGGTGTAGTCGACGCCCTCGTTCGGATACAGCCCGCAGTACACCATCGGCGTCACTTTACGATAACCGGGCAGCGGCACGTGGGCCGGCGAATCCGCGCCCGTCACCGTATCGCCGACGGCGACCTCAGACACGCTCTTGATATTCGCGATGACGTAGCCGACCTCGCCGACGTCAAGCCGCGGAACCGGCCGCATATCCGGCCGGAACGTGCCGACCTCCAACACCTCGAATACGCGATCTTGCGCCATCGAGCGGATCCGCGAACCGGCTTGGAGCATCCCGTCGACGACTCGCACGTAGCAGATGACGCCGCGATACGCGTCGTAATGCGAATCGAAGACGAGCGCTCGCAGATGGTCCTCGCGTCCGATCGGCGCCGGGATGTGCGCCACGATCGCCTCGAGGATCTCGCGGATGCCGATGCCTTCCTTCGCCGACGCCTTGATGCAACGCTCGCGCTCGATGAGCAGCGTGTCCTCGACGTCGCGGATGACGCCGTCGGGATCGGCGGACGGCAGATCGATCTTGTTGATGACCGGGATGATCGCGAGCTTCGCTTCGGTTGCCAGATGATAGTTCGCGAGCGTCTGCGCCTCGATGCCTTGCGCCGCATCGATGACCAGGAGCGCTCCCTCACACGCCGAGAGCGAGCGCGATACCTCGTACGTGAAATCGACGTGCCCCGGCGTATCGATGAGGTTGAGCTCGTATATCTCGCCGTCGAGCGCCCGGTATTGGAGCGTCACCGGGTGCGCCTTGATCGTGATGCCGCGCTCGCGCTCGAGATCCATCGAGTCGAGCGTCTGTTCTTGCATCTCACGCGCGGCGAGCGCGCCGGTCAGCTCGAGCAGCCGGTCAGACAGCGTCGTCTTGCCGTGATCGATATGGGCGATGATGCAGAAATTGCGCACGTTTGCGTTCGTGCGCTGCGACGCCGCGCGGGTTGACATGTTCGACGGATTCGTTGGGCGGGGCGCTCGACCTTTGCGCGATGAGCGCGGGCGCTAGCGCGTCGCGAGTTGTGCGGGGATGCCGTTCAGGAACGGAGTCGGGTCGATCGGTTTGCCCCAAAGCACGATCTCGTAGTGGCAATGCGGCCCCGTGGCAAAACCGGACGTGCCGATCTCCGCTATCTGCTCGCCTTTGCGTACGGACTGACCAGGACTCACGAGCATCCGCGAATTGTGCGCGTACCAGGTCTCGTAGCCGTTGCCGTGATCGATGACGATCTTGTATCCGTAGCCGTAATCCCAACCCGCTTCTTCGACGACTCCCGCAGCGGTCGCATAGACCGGCGATCCGTAGTCGTTGACGATGTCAAGCCCCGGATGGAATTCCGTATCCGGGTAGTTGCGATAACCAAAACCCGACGAGACGTATCCGTCCGTCGGCCACATCGATGGTATCGCATCCAAGAAGCGCTGACGTGCGAGATCGGCAGCGACCTTCGCTTGCGCAGCCTCAGTCGCTCTGGCCTCAAGGTCGCGCGATTCCGCGAGTGCGCTCTCGAGCTTCACGTTGAGCGATGCGAGCGCGGTCGACTCGTTCGCGAACGTCACCGCATCGGCGCTTCGGCTTGCCAACCACGAACGCACTCCGGCCCAAAACGAAACCGGCCCCGAGGCTGACGGCCTTCCCGCCAGCGGCGCCGCAGCGTGTATGACGGGCGCCGTCGCAGCTTTCGCTGGTTTGCTCGTCGACGCGTTCGATGTGCTCGAGGATTTCCCACCGGATGCGATCACAGCGAGCTTGCGGATCTCACGTTCGTTGCGCTGCAACACGCTCAGACGGTTCATCATATCGTGCGTTTGCTTCGTGAACGCTGCGAGCTGGCGATGCTGCTGCGCATCCGCGGCTTGGAGCTTACGCACTTGCGCGTTCGCGGCGCTCACCGCACCCAACTGGAAGGTCGTCATCGCCGCGAGGAAAACGACAAGCCCGGCTGCGATCACCGCCAGGTGGCGGTGCGACAGCTCGAGCTTATAGATCGATTCCGAGCTGTGCGGGATGATCTTGATGACGATCCGCTTCGTCGACGAGAACAGCTCCTTAAGCACTTCTCTCCCCCGCTGGACGTGCGCCCGATTCGGCGCTCCCGAGTTCCGCGGGCTTCCATGCCCTCAGCCGCGCTGGCGCGGCCGACCGGACCTCTCCTTGGCGATGCCGAGCGCTTTGCGCTCTTCCTCGCTCGTCTCTTTGTCGGTCTCGTATCCGCTCACGGCCTTCGCATACGTGCGAACCTCTTCGCGCGAGTAGATGCTCGAGACCACGAATCCGTCGCCCTTGCCGTCGACGACCGCTAACGCGTACGACAGCTCCGACCCGACGTCGGGGAACGCATTGAACCGGACGAACCCGACGTTTTGCAATGAGCCGTCGGTGGCCGCTTCGAGCGCGGCGAGCCGTCGGCGTACATCCGACAAATCCGGCGGCGTCGCGACGGGTAGCGTGCCCTGGCGCGAAGACGCCCCACCGGATCGGGACCGCGCGGTCGTCACGTGATAGACGACGAGCGCGGCGATTGTGAAGATGGCGCTCAGTACAAAGGTCGCTGACGTTGCGGCGGGCGCCAAACCGCTCACGAACGCCTGCCAACCGTCAGTCATGACGATGGTGTGCCCGAGGTTCGCACCGAAGTACACCTGTCCTTTTGTCCCGCTCACATGGTGCGACACGTCGAGCGACACACGTCATAAGGGGAGGCTCGAGTCAGGACGAGCCGCGGCACCCGAAAGGTCCCACACGCCGCTGCTACCTTCCGGTCCTGACGGGATTAGCGGGTTTTCGTCGCGCGGGTCCTGACCGTCATCGCCTCCCATGCGAACGGAGAGGGAGGGATTCGAACCCTCGAGACGGTTTTAGCGCCTACACGCTTTCCAGGCGTGCCTGATCGACCACTCCAGCACCTCTCCAGAGTTTCGCAAGGTGCAATTTCAGGTCGATGCGCCCGTCATTCCTGTAGCGTTAGTGGTAGACGGTGGAACTCATCCACCGCAACGAAGCCACGACCTCTTCGAGCGCTGCCATCTCGTCCGGTATCGCTCGACGTTTTATTGGCTGCATCGAAACGATGAAGTATAGCTTTACTGCGGGCCCGGGATCGACGTAGACAGCATAGCTCGGGTCTTCGCCTGGGATGAGATACAACTTGGCGAACGTCTTGTATTCAGGATTCGAAGCCGCGAAGTCTTCAAACGAGATATTCGGGTACTTCGTCTTCCATTTTCCCATGTCTGCGGTCAGGTCGCCGGCAACATCGGGCCCGTCATAATCCATAACCTGAACCCAGATGATCGTCGTCGCGTTCCTCGCGGTTTCGCCAGACTTGTAGAACGATGCGTTTCCGACACCGACGTCGGATGGTGCGTGCCCTACCCATCCATCCGGCTCACGCACCCAGAACGCAAACCCCTCCCCGTAGACCATCATGTTCTTAAGGTCGGGTGGGGGCGACGATGCGCTTTGAGCCGCAGGAGTTGGAGCGATCACGAAAGCGGCGAGACACGCGATCAAGAATTGCATTATTTTGAGCCGATCCGGAGAGGGTGGGATTCGAACCCACGAACGGGTATAAGCCGTTACTCGCTTTCGAGGCGAGCGCGATCAACCAACTCTGCCACCTCTCCACACCGCGTCGTGCATCTCACGACAATTCTTCCGCTCGTCGCTCTTTGAAGAACGCACGCAGCATCTGCGCGGCTTCTTCTTCGAGCACTCCTCCTTCTACCGTCACCCGATGGTTCAACTTTTCGTGGCTTGCGAGGTTCACGACCGATCCCGCGCCGCCGCCCTTCGGATCAGGACATCCATACACGATCCGGTCGATCCTCGCTGCCACGCACGCCGCCGCGCACATGACACACGGCTCCTTCGTCACGTACAGCGTCGAGCCGCTCAGGCGCCAGCCGCCCGATCGCGCAGCCGCCTGGCGGATCGCGACGATTTCCGCGTGCGCCGTCGGATCGTGCGCGGCTTCCTTTTGATTGAAGCCGACAGCGGCGATCTCGCCGTCGCGCACGAGCAACGCGCCAACCGGCACGTCCCCACGCGACTTTGCGACCGCAGCGAGTTCGAGCGCCCGGCGCATGTAGGATTCGTCATCCATGGCGCGCCCGAGTGGGCTCGAACCACCAACCTTCGGCTTCGGAGGCCGACACTCTATCCAATTGAGCTACGGGCGCAGGCACGGAAATCTGCGATTCGCTCAGGCCCCGGTCGTCACCTCGGCGTGCCTAGCGCGCAACCGCTCATAGTACCGCAACATCGCGACGAAGAAGGCGACAATCCCATACCATCTCGCGGGTAATGCAATTGTGGCCGCAAGGCGGATGTGTGACTGATCGGTAGCCTCTGTCCAAGGGCTGCCGAAAATACGGAACGTCAAGATAGCGATACCGAACGCGATCAAATCGGGCAATGCCGTCGCGACCACTGTGACGAGAACGACCGCTAGGTTTCTCCAGTACAAACCCCGCGTGAGCACGAGCGCTCGACGGAAGGCCGCGCGCACGCCCAGCCCTTCGACGAAGCCCGCAAATTGAGCGAGGAGCAAACGGCTCAACAACGCCGTTGTCGCGAGTACGGCCACAAACGCTAGCACTGCACCAAAGACGGTTGCCGGCAAGGACGTGAAATCGGCCTGTCCTGCCGCACCGTGCGAAAGGGCCGCAAGAATAACACCGCCCGCAAAGACCACAAAAAACATGATCAACGAAGCGAAGAACATTACAGACCACGCGAGATACGACCAAAGGAACCGGATGACACTCCCAGCGGCGGCGGGCGCTCGATTACCTATCGCCCTCCCGGCCACCACGACAGCTGGTGCCGCGGATAGGAGCGCGACGCCGAGTGATGCGAGGTGATACCTCGTGGAGTCGTCGAGTAGCCTCACCGAAGCAACTACTAGGCACGCGATAATGCCGATTTTCCAGTTCTCGATCGTTGCGGTAACCGCGCGGTCGAACGCGTCTGCGAGAAACGGCCCCAACGCACCATCGACCTGCGAAGAAATGGTGCCTCGGGCAAGATTTGAACTTGCGGCCAAGGGCTTATGAGTCCCCTGCTCTACCACTGAGCTACCGAGGCATGACGACGAGAGGAACGGAGGCGCCGGAAGCGCTCGTTTCGCGCCCCGCCTCGAAAATCCTTACCATAAACATGACCGGCGGACCATGAGGTCAGCCGGTCGAGTTGCATTTACGGGTGCGACAAACGACTATATCTTGTCGCGGACTTCCCTCTTCGCTTTGTCGACGTCGGCCTTCGTCCGCTCGACATCCTCATGCACGACCGACTTCACTTTCTCGCCTGTCGTCATGTCGTCGCCGGCGATGTCGCGTTTCGCCTTTTCGATCTCTGCCTCCGAGCGGTGCTTGATCTCGCTCGCGGCGTCTTTCGCGTCGTCGACAGTTTTTTTGACGTCATCTCCCATGCAAGTCCCCTCCTATCGGTCGGTGGTGATGGCCGATAGTATACCCGCGTTGCGCTGAAACAACGCGTCTAGGCCGTCCTTAGTGGAACGTCAGCTTCACCAAAAGCGACGTCTGCGGTAGCGCGTAGGTGCCGAGGATCCCCGGCGTCGTTTGCGACTGCGTCAACTCCACCTGAAGCGCACGCCGCACCTGATACGCTATGCCGAGCGCCTGCGCCGGCGGCACGGAGAACGTGGTCCGATACAGCGTGTAGGCGCGTGGCGACACCTGCTTGCGCACCTCAAGCGTCGGCCGGCCGAACGGGTCGAGCCCGAAGTCGACCTCTTCGAGGTTGAACACTTGCTCGAGTCCGATGTTGAGCGCGCTGAGGATCTGCCCCGCGATCGCCCCCGATACGAGATTACCCGGGGAAACGCCGAGCGCGTACTGCTCTTCACCGTGCGACGATGCGAGCGCCGAGTTGATCTGCGGCACGTGGAGCAATGTCGCGACTATCGCGCCGCGATCCATCGGCGGGTCTGACGTCATGTCGGTATGGAGATTGTCGACGCGGCCGTACGTCGAGATCGTGATGTCGGCATCTTCCGTGTGCGTGATCGCATCCGCTGAGACATCGGGCAGCAGCCCACGCCGCTTGTTGAACATAACGCGCCCGTCCACGAGCTCGAAGTTCGTGTTGAGAAAACCCGCTTGACCGCGCACGGCGGTGAGAACGCCGTCGAGCGTCGGCGCCGACGTCGTGCCGCCGACATCGACCTCGCCCTTGCCGGTGACGTTCAAAATGCCGCTGACGCCGACGTCTTGACCGGCGATGACGCGGACGTTCAAACCGACGCTCGACGGCACAACCGCGATAGCCGACGGAGTCGCCGGCGGCGGAGTCGGCCGTTCGACGTGATCGAGATCGTCGCCGAAGACCGATCCGCCGTACACGACGATGTGGTGCGGCCGCACAGGCGGCAGTCCGGGCACCTCCGCCGAATTCCCTGAAGCAGCCGTGTGATTCGACGCGAGCGCCACGATCGTCGTGAACGGAATCGTCGTGTGCGAGAACTGCATGCCGCCATACAGGTACGGCACCGGGCCAGACTTCGTGATGCCGAGCTGCGCATCGACGGTCCCCGTCAGCACGTCAGGCACATCTACCTGCGCGCCATGCAACTGCGTGCCGAAAGCGTATTGGAGCGAAGCGTAGCGCCGGATCGCGGTCGCCGGCACGATGTGCGCGCTTCCGCGCGCGTCGACCGTGCCCGATCCGACGGCGGCGTGAAGCGCTTTGAGAACGATGCTGTCATTCGAGAAGTCTACGTCCGCGCCGAGCCCTGTGAGCGGTACGCGGTCGAACTTGGAAGACACGCTGACGTTGCGAAGCTGGAGCGATCCCGCAACCGTCGGTTTGCCTGCGGTGCCTCGGACCCTCAAATCTCCGTCGGCACGTCCGCCTGCCGCGACCGAGCCCGCGAACAGCGAGTCGAGGGCGCCGATGCCGATACGGTCGAGTCGCGCATCGAAAGCGATCGTCTTGTCGTTCGGCCCGATCCGGAACGGCTTCGTTTGGATAGGCACCGAGCCGCCGAATGACACGGTCCCGCGACCCTTCGACAACTGTACCGATCCGCTGGTCGTCAACATGCCGCGCTCGAACATAGCGACCGCCCCGACCGAGTCGAATCGAACGTGGCGCACTTGTCCCCGCGAGGCGCTCATGCGAACACGAAGGTCCGGTTGATAGAGCCCGCCGTTCGCGTCGATCGACGCGGTCGCGGATCCGCTCACGGGCATCGGGTGCGGCGCGAATGCCGCTAGTTTGCTCAAGTCCGTCACCGCCACATCGGCATGCGCTCGTATCGCCCGATGCTGGTCGACCGATCCGTTGACGGTCGCGCTCGCGCCGTCGATTGCGACGCGCAGGTCGTGCACCGCCACCGCTCGATGGGCGACTGCAACACCGCCCGATGCTTCTTGGATCGCGACGCCGCGTACGGACGCGTCCGACACGCCGAACGTCAGCCCGCCGCGGACGTCGCCCGACGAAGCCGAACCGGAGAACGCGCCGTGCGCGATGCCGCGCAATCGGTCGTCCTCGAGGCCGACGAAGGGTGCGAGCGCTCCGATATCGAGTCGTTGCACATCGCCCCGCACCGCGACGACAGGTAACCGGCCCGATTGCGGCGGCAGCAGCACCGCAAGCTTGCTCGTGGAAACGGCGCTGTTCTGGGTCATCGCGATAGCGAGATCTCCGCCGGCGCGACTGACGCGGCCTTCGACGACGCCGAGTGGCACGCCGGACACGCGCGCGTCGGCGAGCGAGAACGAGCCAGACGCGTCATTGTCGCCGATAACGTTCGAGATCGCGACGTCGAGCGCACCATGGCCCTCGAGCACATCCTTTCCGTTGAAGAAATCGTTGAAGTCGTTCAGGTCGACGTGTGCGCTCGACGCGTGCAGCGCCGTTCCGGAGCCGCTAAAGCTTCCCGACAGCGCGATCCGTGACGAACCGAAGGTCACGGCTCCGTCATTCACAGCCACAGAGCCTCGGGTCGCATCTATGCCCGCATGCAAGTCCGTGAAGCCGACGCCGCGTACCGCTCCCGCACCGACGTCGAAATCGCCGATGACGGTCGGATCGCTGAGCGCGCCGCTCGCCCGGAATCGCCCGGTGCCGATGCCGCCGAGCGACGACGACGGCGCGAATGCACCGGTCAAGACCCCAAGATCCGCAGCGGGCAGGGACGCTTCCATCGAGACCTGCGGTGCGCGGGAGTTCAACCCGTTGATGCGGCCGTTCATCTCCGCGACGCTTCCGGCACCGACCACCCGCGCCGCGCGTACGTCGAGCGAGCCGCTGCTATACGTCAAACCGGTATCGGCGTCGAGCGGCATGCCGGCGTAGTCGCTGTTCGCAACCGCCGCGTCACCTGACGCGACCGGAGCATTCGCGGTTCCGCCGACGACCCCGATCGCGACGACCGCGCCGGAAGCGATCGGCAGCGCGATCGCGTGCTGGTGCGCAAGATCGATGCCGCGGACGGCGACGGTAAGCGACCCGCGCTCACGACCCGGCACCGTGCCCTGCACGTCCACGTGTCCGTCCGCGACATCGGCGCCGGCCCCATAGACGACGAACCGATCGCCTTCACCGCCGAACAGGGCGCGGACGCTTTCGGCCGGCACGCCCATCACCTCGACGGAACGATCCGGTGACGTCGCCGTCACGTCGGCTATCCACGTCGAGCCGTGAGCGATCGCACTGAACGCTCCGTCGACGCTGCCGTGCGCGGCGTTGTTCCCGCCGATGCGACCGAGATCGCCATGAGCACGACCCTGAAGGGCGGCCGCGACGCCTATGCCGTTCGCCTTCTCAGGTGCCAAGCGTACGACGCCCGCCGATGCGGCATGGATCCCCGGACCGTCGATCGCGAGGCGATCGATCCGCAGCGCGCCGCTCTGCCCGTACGCATCAACGGCGACGCGTCCGAGCGAGGTGCCCGCGATTTTAAGTGAGTCGGCCGACATCCGAACGGCGGCGCCGGGCATAGACTCGGCGCCTCGCATAACCGCGTATCCGTTCACGGTCGCGGCCGCGTTCGGCAAACCGATCGGATGCGTCGTGAAGCCTACGGGTGCGACCGCATGGCCGTTCAGCCGGGCGTGGTAGCGCGTTGCGTAGATGTCGATCGCCGCCGGCGAAGCGACATCATGGCCGAGCTCGCCGAGCGCGACGAGCTCACCGCCCGCGCGATCCTCGAGCCGTGACGAAAACGCGAGCCCATCCGGCCCAGCGGCGACTTGAGCGCGCATACGCTGCTCGCCGCCGGTCGTCGCGGCGAAACCGCTTCCGGACAACCGCAAGAGAGGACCATCGAACGCGACGAGTGCGCTCGTCGTGCCTCGCGTGTCGATGTCCGCGACAAACGGAATCTCGCGCGACGGGGCGCGAGCGACAACGACGAATTGGCCCGTGACCGGAGCGGCGGTGAGATCGATGTCGCCGTCGCCGCCTATGGTCGACCCGTCATAACGCGCCGTCATGCTCTGCAGCGCGACGTGTCCGTCGTGATAGTATGCGCTCAAGCCGAGACCGTCGATCGGGACCCCGCCGTACCTTACCCGTCTCAGTCCTTTGAGCTCGATGTTGGCGTGCGGATTCGCCGGTGGGCCATCGATCGCGACGCCGATCGCGACCTTACCCGCCAGCGGCAGCTTCGACGAGAATGGGAGCAACTGCCGGACGCCCTCCAACGGACCATCCGCACGCGCCCTCAACCCCAGCAGGAGATCGGGGAACAATTCTACCGAGCCGGCCGCGGCAAGCGGCACGCCACCCGTCGAACCGCGCAGGCCTTCGAACTCGAGCGTGCCGTCGAACACTGAGAACCGGCCTGCGACGCCGGTTATCGGCTTCGCAAGCGGCAGGGTGCGTAGCGCTCCGTCGTGCACGCTGCCTGCGCTTATGAATCGCCACTGCGGCCCCGTCGACGGATCCCAACCGACCGCGTACGCATCGAGTTTCATATCTGCGACGCCACGCTCGACGACGAACGCGCTGCTCGACACCGGAACGTCGACAAGCGGCCCGAGCGGCGCTCCGTGGACGACTAAGTGCGCGCGCGCGATGCGGGCGATATCGTTTTGCTCGAACACAGCCGTCACGCCCGAGGGCGAGGTCGAACCGCCGAACGAGAGGCTTGCCTTGCCGCTTGAACGCCCACCCTGGTCGACGTTCGCCGCGAAAGCGACATCGCGTAATTCGACGACACGGGCGGTCGGCGCCGCATCGCTCACCACGTAGACCGAACCGGCGACGAGGTCGACCTTCGCTCGAAACGGCGAGCCCCGCGATGTGCTGTTCGAGGTGCCGCCCCCGCCCGCAAGCCGCGCGACATCGTAGGAGCCGTCGGCAGCGCGGTGGATGAATACGCGAGGCTGCACGACCCTGATGCTCGATATGCCGAGCGCGCGTCCGTACTCGCCGTACGTGATCCGCAGCTCGGCGGTGTCGAAGAACGGGCGCGACCCGTCGGTCACCACGATGTCGCGCGCGTCGAAGACGCCGTCGTTCATCGTGACGTCTGCGTGCTCGAGATGGAAGCCCTTGAGCGACAGATACGTCGAAGCGATCGCGCGCACCACTAGCGCGCGTGTGCTCGGCAGCGCAAATGCTAGAGCGAGAGCTGCGCAAACGCCGACGATCGCGATCGCGACGCCGGCCACAAACGCGAGGACGCGTCTGCGCGCCGCATGTTCGGACTCTCGGCCCTTGGGGAAATGCTCCACGCTGGAGGTTTCCCATTTAGCCGGCGGACAAATCTTAGGCTCGGCTGTAAAACGAGCAGCCGCCTTTGGGACGGCGGCTGCTTTTCACTCGCGCTCGGAGGGATTCGAACCCCCGACCTCCAGATTCGTAGTCTGGCATTCTATCCAACTGAACTACGAGCGCGCGCTATTTTGGATCGGTGGCGGAGAGAGAGGGATTCGAACCCTCGATAGCGCCTTTATAGCACTATAACGGTTTAGCAAACCGCCGCCTTCAGCCAGCTCGGCCATCTCTCCACAAGACTTAGCTAGTGTACCACAGCGGGTGAAATCCCGCCTGCCGGGATCATTCGACGACGAGGTTCTCCAACATCGTCGCGACCGCACCGGCTGCGTGCGGGAGCGCCATTCGCCGAGCGTTTTGCGCCATCCGCTGCATTCGGATCGGCTCCGCCAAGAGACGATCGAGTACGTCTATGAGATCGCGCGACGTCTGCGCGCGAACGCCGATGCCGCTCTCCTGCAGATATCGCGCGTTGCGCTCTTCTTGGCCGGGCAGCGGACGAAGCATGACCATCGGCAGACCCGCGGCGAGCGCTTCCGAACTCGTCAGCCCGCCGGGCTTGCTCACGAGCACGTCCGCGGCGCGCATGTAATCGTAGACGTTCGGTACGAATCCCGCGACCGTCACATCTTTTCGCATACGCCGCGCCGCATCGGCGAGCCGCTGCTCGAGCCGCGAGTTCTTGCCGACGACGACGACCGTCTGCACGTCGTGCCGCAGCGAATCGATGCGCGCCAGAGCCTTCTCGAGCGGCCCGATGCCGAGGCCGCCGCCCATGAGCAACAGCGTCGTCTTATGCGGGTCGACGCCGATCGCGCGCCGCGCTTCGGCCTTCGTCTGATGCCCGCCGAAACGGCCGTCGATCGGGATGCCCGTGACCTCGACCCGATCCGGCGTGACGCCGTGGGTGATGAGCGCCTGCCGCATCTCCGCCGTCGCGACGGCGTAGCCGTCGATGTTCCGATGGATCCAAAACGGGTGGACGACGAAATCGGTGACGATGCCGACGACCGGAGGCGCGTCGGCGAACTCGCGCTTGTATTCCGACATGACGCCGCACGGGAACGCGTGCGTGCACACGACGACATCCGGAGCGAGCGCAGAGACGTACTGGCGCAAGTTGAGCGCCGTATAGTGGTGGAGCCACGACTTGAACGCGGACACCTTCGTCGCGCGCTCGGCTTGGTCGTAGATATATTTGTACAGCTGCGGCAGCAGCTTCACCATGCCGATGTAGCCGTTGCTCGCGACGCGGTGGAAGACGTGCGATGCATACCGGTACGAGTCGACGACCTCGCTCCTCGCGTTCGGGAGTTTGTCCGCCAACGCACTGCGGACGGCGCACGCCGCCGCGGTGTGGCCCTCTCCGACGCTTGCAGACAGGAAGAGGATGTTGCGCGTCGCCTTCGCTCTTGCGGAGCGCGCCTCGTCGACCTGGATGACTATGAGCCGTCGTCCTCCGTGTCCGTCGCTTGGTCGAGGAAATCGCCGAGTATCTCTTGCGCGAGCTGGTCGTCCTCGAGCAGCTCGCCGTTCTCGCTCGTCACGATGAACTCGTCGGCTCGTTCACTATAGCACACCGCGTACTGCGTCGCGGATTGCGCGTCTTCGACGATGCCGACGACTTCGAATTCGTAATGCTCCGCGGGCGCCCCGGCGGGTGCCGTCTGCGGGCGCGTCTCGAGCACGATCCGATCTTGCAGCTCGATGCGCGTCGCCCGACTTTCGTTACCGCTCTCGATGCTCAAACCGGCGCGCTCTCCTCTGGGGCACTTCCCGGGACCGCTCATTCGGCGCGGACGCTTCCTCGCCCTGGGACGCCGCGCCGCCCGCCGCGCTCAGCGCAAATACCGCCGTTCGTTCTCTTGTTGCCCTTGCAGCGTCGTCGAAAACGCGTGGTGCCCTTCGCCCTTGTACACATAATAGAGAAACGGCGTCGAGGCCGGATGGAACGCCGCGTAGAGCGACGCCTTCCCCGGGTTGCTGATCGGGGTGGGCGGCAATCCGGTGTGCTTGTACGTGTTGTACGGGCTGTCGATCGCGAGATCGGCGTAAGAGAGCGCCGTCTTATGCTGCGGCAGCGCGTACTCGATCGTCGCATCGATCTCGAGCGGCATCCCGATCCGCAAACGGTTGTAGATGACGCTGGCGATGAGCGGCCGCTCGGAGTCGACCTTCGCCTCGCGTTCGATCATCGAGGCGATCGTCACGATCTCCGGCACCGTCCGTCGGAGCTTGCGAGCCGATGCGAGATAGCCTGGCGGCAGCTCCGCTTCGAACTGCTTCGTCATCATGTCGATGACTTCGTCGGCGTCTGCACCTCGCGGCACCTGATAGGTGTCGGGAAAGAGATAGCCTTCAAGCCCGTTCGTCGTCGTACCGCCGAGTTCGAGTGTACGCGTCTGCGCTTCACGCACGAAGAGCACAGGCGGCACGAGCCCGGCGGCTCCGAGCTTTTGCGCGATCTGCGTCGCGGTGAAACCTTCCGGAATCGTGATCCATACGGTGGGCGACCGGCCGCCCGTCTCGAGCCGATCGGCGATTTGGGCAAGCGTTTGATGTGCGGGAAACTGGTACTCCGCCGCTTCGATACGGTCGCCGCCGCCGTGGATGCGGAAGTACCAGTCGAGGAGCGTCGAGCTGCCGATGACGCCTTGCGATTGAAGCTGCGCCGAGATCTGCGCGACATCGCTTCCGCTGCCGATGAGGACGTCTGCCGGAGCCGCCGGCCGCTGCGTATCGCCGTAGACGAGCCAACCGATCCCCGCGCCGAACGCCGCGACGACGAGGACGATGACGCCGACGATCGCGGCGACCGTCTGCCAGACGTTCTTCACGCGCGTCGCCTCGCAAGATAGGATTCGAGTATCTCGACCGCCGCGAGGCGATCGACGACGCGCCGCTGCCTCGACCCCTTGACGCCGCTCTCGGACAAACGCTTCGTCGCCGCCGCGGTCGTCAGACGTTCGTCGACGAGCACGACCTCGCCCGCGAAGCGGGCACGCAACGCGTCGACGAAACGATCGACTCGCTCGGCTGCCGGCCCGCGAGTCCCGTCGAGTCTGAGCGGATATCCCACGACGAGCGTCGTCGCGTCGCGCTCGAGCGCGAGCGCCGTGATAGCGCCGATGTCGGCCTCGCGATTTGTATGCGCGATCGTCGCCAGCGGCAGCGCCGGCAAGTCGAAACGCTCGGCCACTGCGACCCCGATGCGAGCGGCGCCCAGATCCAGCGCCATGATCGCATCGCTCATCTCCGTCCGCCGGCCGCGGCGAGCGCTTTCGACGCTCGGCCGAGATGATGTTGGACGAACGCCTGCGTCGCGCGCTCGGGCGCGGCGAACGCCGGCGTCACAAGCGCTTCCTCGAGCGACGCATCACGCGCCGCGCGAAGCGCCTCGAACTGCGCGCTCGTCAGCTTGACGATGAGGAACGATCGCCGCGTGTCGCCCTCTTCGCTCGATCCGAGGTCGAGACAACGCCGGCACACGAGTCCGCCCGCCTCCGGTGAAAGCGCCGCCTTACCGCCGGCGAAAGGCCGGCTCCCGAGCGGCGTGCCGCAGCGCGCGCACGCGTCGAGTTCCGGCGCGAATCCGAGCGCGCTCAATATCCTCAGTTCCATGACGACGCGCAGCGCGTCGAGCGAGCGCGTCGACGACGCGTCCTCTCCGGCCGGCTGTGCGGTCGCGCTTTGGAACTCGATGAGCAAATCGAAAAGTTCGGGTACCGCGAGGTCGGGTTCGCAAAGCCCGTCGATCACCTCGGCGATGTACGACGCGAGCGAGTACAACTCAGGCTCGACGACACGCTCCCACGCCGTGCTGATCAGGCGGGCGCTCGTGATGACGTGGAGGCTGCGACCGGCATGGAGCGTCAAGGCCGAGCGCGCCATGAACTCGAGACGCGCGCCGAACTTGCTCTGCGTCTTGCGGACGCCCTTGGCGACCGCCGTCAGCTTGCCGTGCTCGGCCGAGAAAAGCGTCAAGATGCGATCCGCCTCGCCGAGCGGGCGCATACGGAGGACGAAGGCGTCGACGGAATAGGTTCTCATGACGGGAGACGACGAGCGGCATCGCGTGCCGCCTGCGGATCAGATGCCTGCGAGTTCGACCACCCCACCGGTGAACGGTGATGGATCCAGCGCTGATAGGCTCGTCACTTCGTGCGTGCCGTCGGGCCGGCAACGCAGCACGACCGCACCGCGCGAGAATTCGAGCAATGCCTGACGGCAAGCGCCGCACGGCAGAATGCCTGTCGGGCCTTCGCCGGCGACCGCGACCGCAACGATCGAGCGCACGCCCGCAGATATCGCGGCGCCGAGCGCCACGCGCTCCGCGCACATCGTGAGACCGAGCGATGCGTTTTCGACATTCGCGCCGGTGAACGTGCGACCGTCGGCCGACAACACGGCAGCGCCGACGTGGAACTGCGAATACGGGGCGTACGCGTTCATCCGCGCCTCCCACGCATGCATCGCCAGCGTTTCGAGTTGCGGATCGTCAAGTCTAGGCACGCGTTTCCTCCCGACCGTGTTGACCGCCGGCGGCGTCGACGCTCGGCTTCTTGATTCGAACGGACAAAAGCCTCCTGCCGGATGTCTTTTCCACGACGAGCGTAAGACCGCCGTCTATCGAGAGATGTTCGCCCGGCATCGGGACACGCCCGAAGAGACCGAACGTGTATCCGCCGATGCTTTCGAAGTCCTCGGTCGGAAGATTGAGTCCAAGCTTCTCGTTCACATCATCGATGTTCATACGCGCGTCGACTATGACGTCGCCGTTCGAGGCTTCCTTGATCTCCGGCGGGAGGTCTTGCTGTTCCGCGTCGTATTCGTCCATGATCTCGCCGACGATCTCTTCGAGCAGGTCTTCCATCGTCACGAGTCCCGCAGTCCCGCCGTACTCGTCGACGACGATCGCGACCGAGACTTTCTCCGCCTGCATCTCGCGCATGAGTTCATCCACAGGCTTGTTCTCGGGAATCGCTTTGACGGGACGCATAATCGAACGCAAGAGCGTATGCTCCTCGTCGCGCGAGACGGCGAGCAACAGTTCGCGATCGTGGACGACTCCCACGATGTGGTCGATGTTCTCTTCGTAGACCGGGAGCTTCGAATAGCCTTCCCGGATGACGAGCTCGACACCGCGGCTCACCGGGTCTTCGACATCGGCGCAGATCATGTCCGTCCTCGGCGTCATGACCTCGCGGACGACCGTATCGCCGAACTCGAAGATGGAGTGGATCATCTCCTTTTCTTCTTCTTCGAGCGCGCCGTGCGTCTCCCCGACGCTTACGAGCGCCTTGATGTCCTCTTCCGTGACGTAGGGTCCCGGCGCGTTCGGGTCGCCCCCGAACAGACGTATGAGGAAATTCGTAAAGCCGACGAGTGCCCACGTGATGGGCCTGAGCAGCCGCGCCATGATGTTGAGGAATGGCGCCAAGCGCCGCGCCCAATGCGTCGGGTCTTGGACGACGATCATCTTCGGCAGCACTTCGGCGAAGACGAGCATGACGGCGGTCATGGCGGCGGTTGCCACGAGCACCGGTTTCCAGATGCCGTATTGGATCGCGGCCCAAGTCGCGAGCGAATCGGACGCGAGCAAGATGATCGTGTTGCCGACGAGGATCGTCGTCAGAAAGTCGTTGCGGTGGGTGACGAGTCGCTCGAGGTTTTTCGCGTCCTCGCCCTGCCGGTGCTGCAGCAGTCGAAGTCTGGAAAGCGCGAGCAACGCGCCTTCGGATGCCGCGAAGCACGCTGCGAGCAGGACCAGGATGGCGACGACGACCAGCGCGGTCGTACGAGGGTCCGAGATCATCGTCAAAAATCGACCGGCGTTTCGCCGGTCTGACTACTGCCCGACGAATCGCTCAACGTACGTGCCCGAGGGTCATATGCACAACCGTTTCGACAGCTGGCGCTCACCGCCCCGCCAGTCTCAAGAGCACGGCGCCGCCGTACAGATAGATTCCCGCGGCGACCGCCATCAAACTCGCGATGAGCACCGCGCCGGCGCCCGCGTGTTTCGCCGCACGGGCCAGCGGATGATCGTCCGGCTGGACGAGATCGACGATATGCTCGAGGCTCGTGTTGAACAATTCCGCGGCGAGCACGAGACCTATCGCGGCGCAGAGCACGAGCCAGTGGATCGCGTCGAAACGGAGCAGCGCAGCGAGCCCGATCGCCACGACGGCGAGCCCGAGCTGCCTTCGAAAATTCGGCTGGTCGACAAACGCTTGCCGGATCCCGTCGATCGCATCGGCGAACGCGTTCGCGAAGCTCCGTTTAGCGATGATCGTCCTCCGCTGTGAGATCTCGCATTAGCCGGCGCGTCAGACCGTGCATGCGCGCCGCCTCGCGGCGCTCGTGATGGTCGTATCCGCACAGATGGAGCGTGCCGTGCACGATCAGACGCTGCATCTCTTCGATGAGCGGCGCGCCGTACGCGCGCGCTTGACGCCGCGCGGTCTCCACCGACACGACGACGTCGCCAAAAGGCTCGCCCGCGCTGAGTCCGTCGTCGACGTCGAACGACAACACATCGGTCGCGCTATCTTTGGCGCGATATCGCTTGTTCAAGCGCCGGATCTCTTTGTCACCGGTCAATATGACGGCGACCTCTCCGACGATATGCGGTGCCGCCTTCCTCAGCGTCGCGATCACCGCGGCCTTGAGCGGCTTGACGTCGATCCGCCATCTTGCCGCACCGCGCACCGCAGCAGTTGGCGTCGTCTTCGCCTTGGCGCGAGGGGAGTCGCCTTCGCGGGCACGCGGCGATTCGGGAAATACTTGCCTTCCGCCGCTGTCTTCGGCCGCTTTCGCGGCCTCAGAACGCCCGCTTAAGGCGACCCCCTCGCGCCACGGCATTTCAGCGATCCGCAAGCGAGTATGCCGCGATGATCGCGCGGATGAGCGGATGGCGTACGACATCTGCCTCGGTCAGTTCGACGATCGCGATGTCCTTGACGTCTAAGAATAGTTTCGCCGCGTGGACGAGACCGGAATCGTTTCGACGCACTAAGTCTATCTGCGTCACGTCACCGCAGACGACCATGCGCGAGTTGGCGCCGATGCGAGTGAGGAACATCTTCATCTGGTCGCGCGACGCGTTCTGGGCTTCGTCCAGGACGACGAAAGCATCGGCGAGCGTGCGGCCGCGCATATACGCGAGTGGGGCGACTTCGATCTGGCCACGCTCCACCGCCCTTTCGATCGCATTCGGCTCCATGATCTCGCCCAGCGCATCGAACAGCGGACGCAAGTAGGGATCGACTTTGGCTTGGAAATCGCCCGGCAGAAAGCCGAGGTTCTCGCCCGCCTCGACGGCCGGACGCGACAGCACGATTCGCTGGACTTCGCCGGCACGCAGGGCGGCAAGCGCCATGATCACGGCGAGAAACGTCTTGCCCGTGCCAGCGGGACCGACGGCAAACGTCAGCGTGTGCGAAGTGACGGCATCGACGAATGCGCGCTGGCCGTTTGTACGCGGTCGGACCGCGCGACCGCGCCGCGTCGTCGCGAGCACGCTTCCGGTCGAGATAAATCTCGACCGCTCCCCATCTTTATCGCGCGGATCGTCGGGCGTTTGAGCGTCGTTTGTCGACATTGTTGTGACGTCGTCAGCGGTCAAGAATTCGCCCGCGTCGGCCGCGTCGATCAAACGACGCAAGATGCTCGATGCTTTGTCCGTCGCATCGCGCGCGCCCGCGATCACCAGCTCATCGCCCTCGACGTGGATCGCCGCGTTGGTCGCTCGCTCGACGGCGTGAAGCACGCCGTCGAATTCGCCGAACAGCCGTATCCGATCGTCAAGGTCGGCGATGCTGACCCGTGTCTGCGTCACCAGTCTTCAGGAGTGTGACCGCCGCCGCGGTGCGCCGCGCACGGACCGATGACGGCGCTTGCGACGATCGCTTGCGCCGCCGGCGGCAAGCTCGCGAGCAGCGTCGACAAGTTCACGTGCGTCGGCGCGAACAGCAACGACAAGTCGGGCGGGGATTGCATCTGCGAGGCGTCGCCGCCGGAGCCGAGATTGGCCAACGTCGATGATGCCGAAATCGAAACGATCGGCGCCGGCCGCGCGACGGGCTGCGCGCTCTGAGCCGCTTGTACGGCCGTCGCCTGTGCGCGGGCCGCGGCGGCTGCCGTCAGTCGGCGCTGGAGCGCCAGGCGTACGTCCGCCGCCGTCATCTGCAACGCAGTCGACGTGTCGCTCGAGCTCGCCGCCTGCTGCGATTGCGCCGCTTGCCTGATCGCCTTCGACACCGACGTGAAAATCGCGTAGATGACGTAGAGGATGAACAGGAACGGGATAAAGTTCCCGAAGTCTGCTAAGTGCATCGCGGCGGCGACAGCGAGCATCGCGCGTTACGTTCCCTGCGGCGGCGCAGGTCCGGACGGCGGCGGCGTGGTCGGCGCTTGACCGCCGCCCGACGCCTGCGATATGGAATTGCGCATGTCGGTGTCCGCGAGGACATTGCGCATGCGGTAGTAGTCCATGACACCAAGATTGCCGCTGCGGAACGCGTCGGCGATTGCGGTCGGCACGAGCGCTTCGGCCTCGGTCACCTTCGCGCGCATCGCTTGCGTCTGCGCCTTCATCTCCTGCTCTTGCGCTTGCGCCGCGTATTGACGTTCGGCGGCCTTCGCTTGCGCGACGCGCCGGTCGGCTTCCGCCTGGGCCGTCTGCAGCTCGGCGCCGATATTGCGTCCGACGTCGACGTCCGCGATGTCGATCGATACGATCTCGAACGCCGTGCCGGCGTCGAGCCCTTTCGAAAGCACCGTCTTGCTGATGTGATCGGGGTTCTCGAGGACTTCCTTGTAGTCGGCGCTGCCGCCGACCGCCGCGACGACGCCTTCGCCGACGCGTGCGATGATCGTCGGCTCGCCCGCGCCGCCGACGTACCGGTCGACGCTCGCGCGCACGGTGATCCGCGCTTTGACGTTGAGCTGGATGCCGTCTTTCGCGACGCCTTGGAATGTCGGCGTCTCGATGACTTTCGGATTGACCGACGTCTGCAGCGCCTCGAGCGGGTTACGTCCGGCGAGGTCGATCGCGGTCGCGCGCTGCCACTCCATCGGGATCTGAGCGCGCTGGGCTGCGATGAGCGCGAGCACGACGTTGTCGATGTGCCCGCCTGCGAGGTAGTGCGCCTGCAACTGGTCGACGTTGATGTGCAGGCCGGCCTTGTTCGCAGTGACGAGGGCGTCGACGATCACCGATGGCGGAATCCTTATGAGCCGCATCCGTACCAAGCTGAAGATGCCGAGCGGCACGCCTGCGGCCCTCGCCCTGATCCAAAGCCCGAACGGGAAGTAGTAGATGAACACGAAGAACGCGATGATCGCGACAAAAGCGATGACTATTACGAAGGGTCCGACGAGATCCATGCCCTCTCCCTTGCCTTAAGTGCGTTTGACGAAGATCTTGGAACCGGCTACACGGTCCACACGAACAGTGGTCTGCGCCGGGATGAAGTCGCCTTCGGTCTGCACTTCGTAGCGCTGGCCGTCGATCGTGGCGAAACCGGCAGGCCGCAACTGCGAGATCGATACGCCCTCACGCCCCATGAGGTGTGAAAGGGTCGGCGCGGCGACGTATCCTTCCGAAGTCGACTGCGCGCTGGCGAATGCGAGCCTTTTGAGAAGTTCGCTCTCCGGCAGCCAGCGCAGCAAGATGACGAAGATGACGATGGATACGACGAGCGCCGCGGCCATGACGCCTACGCCGAGCAGCCAATACGCCGCCCCGAACGCGAGCACGATGCTCGCCATGATGAGAAGCGAGCCGACGATTCCTCCGACGCCGTGGCCGGGCAAGACGTGGAGCTCGAATAGCACCCCGATGACGCCGAGGACGAAAAGGCCGACGATCACTATCGTCGATGCACCGGCGATGATGTGCGCACCGAAGAACAGGCCGAATGCGAGCACGGCGATGAGCCCGGCGATGAAGTAGCGCGTCTGGAGCTCGATCCACAAACCGAGGAAGCCGATCGAGAGGAGCAGGCCGGAGATGAGCGGGTCCGATGCCCACTGAGCGATCTGCTCGCCAAGCGTCGGCGCGTATGCGACGACCGGCGCGTCCTTGATGCCCGCGATGGCGAGAGCGCCTTCGTCGGTCGACGAAACGCCGTCGATGAAGTGATGCGCCATAGCCTCGGCCGGCGTGAGCGATAGGATATCGCCCTTCTTCTTCAGCCCGGGAATGACGACGTTCGGATCGACCATGCCGGCCGCTATCTGCGGATCGCGATGGTGTTGCTCGGCGAGCGATTCCATCTCGCTGCGGATCGCGGCGATCATCTTCGCGTCGACCGGTGTCTCGCCGCTCGGACCGAGCTCGATCGGCAGCGTCGCCCCCATGCTAGATCCGGGCGCCATGATGATCTTATCGCACACGAGCGCGATGAGCGCGCCGGCCGACCACGCGCGATCGGGTACGAACGCGATCGTCTTGATGCCGGCTCCCTCGAGCGCGTCTTTGATCGCGTTCGCGTCGTCGACCGATCCGCCGTTGGTGGCGATGCGAAGGAGCACCGCCTGTGCACCGCTGGACTTCGCCTGGTCTATCGCGCCTTCGATACGATGCGCCATGCCGGCGTCGATCGTACCGTCGACGTCGACGGAGACGACGGACGCCTGCGAGTCGGCTGCAGAGGCGCGTTGGCCGTGGATGGCCGACACGAACAGACCCGCCGAACCGAATACGATACACGCAGCAAAGAACGCAGCCCGCATCTTGGCGCCTCGCTCGCGCCTGCGCGCGCGCTTCATCACGCCGCGCCCCTCGCGCTCATCTCTGCTTTGACCGCTTCCTGGATGGCCTTGCCGTCGGCCTGGTCCTTCAGCGCGGCCATTGCGGCCTTCATCGCGTCGCCGAATTTCGCATCGGCGGCGAGCCCGGCCAATGCCGACTTGACGGCCGCTTGCAGCGCCTCGCCCGACATGCGCGCAGGCAGATACTCTTCGAGAATCGTGCGTTCGCGCTGTTCTTTGTCGGCAAGATCGAGGCGCCCGGCCTTCGTGAACTCCTCGATCGAGTCGTTGCGCTGCTTGACTTGCTTGCGCAACACGTCGAGCTGCTCCTCATCGGAAAGCTGTGTGTTGCGTTCGATGGTTCGATACTTCATGGCGGAAATAGCCATGCGAAGCGTGCCGGTGCGCTCTGCGTCGCGCGCCTTCATCGCGTCTTTGAGATCGGCGTTCAACCGGTCGATGGTCGACGTTGCAGCATTCCCCCGGTGCGCCCACTTCCGCGCTCGCCCGCCCTCGTCCCGCACAATCGACCTCCGGCATTTTGTCCCGTTGCGAGGCTGCCGCTACCACCGTCGCAACCGCCTGCCGATGCCCAAGATAGGTGGGATACCGGTCTCGGCGAAAACCCTCGTCAGGGTTGAAAATCGCGGCCGACGGCGCCGCCGGAAGAGTCTACGAGGCGACTAGGTGCGGGCACGATGCGGCCCGCATCTCGCGTCCGAGACCGAGTGCAAAGGGGGTGACCTCAACCATGGAAACGAGAGTCGGACCGAACGAATCGATCGAAAGCGCGCTCAAGCGCTTCAAGAAGATGTGCCAGAAGTCCGGAGTGCTCGCTGAGGCTCGCCGCCACGAGCACTACGAGAAGCCGAGCGTGCGCCGCAAGAAGAAATCGGCGGCGGCGCGCAAGCGGCGCTCCTAGTCAAACTGGATGTAGTAGGCCGAGCGAAGCTCGGCTCTCAAAGCCGATCGGCGGACGTCAGTCCGCCGATCGGCTTTCCACGTCGTAGATCAGTTCGTCTTCGTTTTTTCGCACGCCAGGCGTTGGCCGGTGCGCGACGACCTTCCCATCGGGCATGATATGCGCGACCGGCCGTTCTCGTAGCAAGACCACCGCATCCGCGATGAGCCGGCGATGACAGCGCCACCAGACGCTCTCTGAGCACATGACGGCTGTGTGCGCGCCGTCGTCCTCGCGCATGGCGTCGTCCAGCGCGAGTCGAAACTCTGCTGTGAGCATATAGTCTGCGTAAGCCCGAAATGCAGGATGCCGCAAAGCCACGTTCGGTGACGGGCCGGTGGACGTCCGGCGCCCGCCGAGGGCCTGCGCCCAGCGGTAGGCGATGCCGGTCGCTTCGAGCGATTTGGCGACGGTTGCGCGGTCGAATTGCGGATTGTGACGACTGCGTGGGAAGGCTCGGACGTCCACCAACACGCGCATCCCGTTGCGTTGGAGCAGTTCGATCAACGCATCGCTTGAATGCGTGCCGTGTCCTATGGTCATCATCTGCGGGGGCGCATCGATGAGGCGACAGCCACCGCGGCGCCGAGGACGATGATCGCGATGATAAGCGCCTTTGACTCAAGGCCGTTGCGGTACGGCTCGCTCGCGAACAACTCCGATCCGTGGACGGCGATCGCACCGATACACCACACGAGCCCGCCTGCTGCCAAGAGCCAAAACCCCACGCTCATCCCGCGCCAGGCGAACACGATACCGCTGAGCTGCAGCGCATAGACGATGATGAGCGCGCCGGCCGCGACCGACGTCGGCACGCCGAATCGCGCGAACTCGCCGTAGCGGAAATCCTCGGCCGTGTGCGGGATCGTCGCTGCCACGAGCAGCAGCGTCAAAGCGATGGGTACCGTCGCTCGCTTCATGCGCCGGACGCTAGATCTCCCATTCCCACGTGTTCCAGAACGGCGTCGAGGCGTGCGCGGGCTTGAAGTTCTTGAAGTCGGTGTTGATGACGTGTTGATCGCGCTCGAACCACAAGACGAGGATCGGCACCCGGCTCGTCAGGATCTCCTGCACTTTCGCGTAGTCCGCTTTCCGCCGGTTCTGATCGTATTGCACGAGGGCATCGTCTTCGGCAGCGTCGAGCGCATGATCGCAAAATGCGTAGATGTTCCAGCCGTTCGGCGGCGCAAGATCGCACTTGAAGAGGATCGATTCGTCCGGGTCGATGCCGTTGGCCCATTGCTCCACGGCGACGTCGAACTTCTCGTTCTGTTCGATGCCGCCGGACGCTTTCGATTCGTAGAGCACGTCCGACGGGTAGTTCTTGATCGCGACGTCGATGCCGAGCTGCTTCCACTGCGCTTGGACGAGGGTCTCGACGCCGGTCATGACCGCAGAACCGGTGAAGCCGACGAGCGTCAACTGCATCGGCACACCGGCCTTCGCACGCATCCCGTTCGGCCCGCGTCGCCAGCCCGCAGCGTCGAGCAGCGCATCCGCCTTGGCCGTGTCGTACGGATATTTCGTCACGTCCGGATCGTGCGCCCATAAGTATGGCGGCTGGTCGCTATCGGCGGGCATCATGACACCCTCCGTCACCTTCGCGATGAGCTCGTCCCGATTCGTGCCGTACGCGAGCGCTCGTCGGACGCGGACGTCCGAAAGCGCGGGCACGTCTGCATTGAAGCCAAGATCGGCGAAGCGCGTGAACGGCGACAGGACGATTCGCGTGCCGGGGATGCCCTTGAGACTCGGCGCGAGCGACTGTGCGGCGCGATAATAGAAGTCGACGTCGTGCGACTTTATCGCCGCGAGCGCGGTGTTGTCGTTGCCGATGAAGCGGAAGTCGATCTCCTTGAGCTTCGGCGGGCCGCGCCAGTAATGCGGGTTGGCGACGAACTTGATGAGCGTGCCTTTCTCGTAGTCCGCGACGATGAACGGGCCGGTGCCGATCGGCTTATTCGCATAATCCGTGCGATTGAGGTCGTGGAGACCGCCGAGGAGATGCTTCGGGATGATGCCGTACGTCGTGTTCGACATCGTGAAGAACGTCGCGACGAAAGGTGCGAAGCGCTTTTTCAAGTGGATGATGATGGTGTGATCGTCCGGGGCATCGATGCGCGAGATATCGTCGTAACCGAGGCGGCTCGGCACGGCGTTGTTGGGATTCATCACCTGCTGCCACGAGAAAATGACGTCCGCAGCGGTAAATGGGGCGCCGTCTTGCCACATGACGCCGCGGCGCAGGTGATACGTGATCGTCAGGCCGTCTTTGCTGATGCCGCCGTTGCTGAGCGTCGGCGCGGCAGTCGCCAGCTCGGGGACGAACTCGTTGTCGTCGCTCCAATTGAGCAGATGCCCGTCCCAGAACATCGAAAGATCGGTGTCGACGACTTGCGTGCCGATGATCGGCATGAGCGTGTCCGGCTCTTGTCGCGCTGCGATGCGCAGCACACCGGGGATCGTCCACGCATTCGGGCCGGACGACGACGCCGTCTGCTCGGACACTTTCGAGCACCCGACGCAAAGCAATACGAGAAGCAAAGCGAGCCGCTTCATGCGGCTCACGTTGCGCCTCTCCGTCGTAGGGCCCTCTTCGACTACTGCTGGAATCGCGGCCGAAGAGCTCCGCTAAGGCCGAAGACCGCCACCGAGTTTCCGGTCGGCACGAAGACCTCTCCGTTGATGATCGTCGGCGTTATGTCGGGGTTTCCCTGAGGGTTGAACCACGGGCCGGCCGCGACGTCGACCAACTGATCGCTCAAATCATTCGCATTGTACGCTTCGAGCCGGAGCGGCTGAGTCAGCGGGTCGTCGGGTCGCTTGATCGCCCAGACGATCCCCGTTCCGTCGCGACTCCCGTGCGATGACACGAACGGGATGGAGCCGCCCTCGCCCGTGTAGATATCCGACGACATGTCGACGAGCTGGAGCGACGTCGGCGACGTGTTCAGGCGGAATGCCCGCATGTGGTCCTGGTGTCCGGCGTAGAACACGAACGGACCGTTCGCGTTGGCGTAGAACGCAGGGCCGCCGTGGGTGCCGATGTACGGCGCGCCGATCGCGTGTGGGATCTCTTGGACGATGGCGTCAAGGCCGCCGGGGTGATAACCGCCTAGGCCATCGCGGTTCATCAGATACATCGTGCGATTCTTGCCGATCAGTACGGCGAGATGCGCCACACCCGCGGACTGATCGGGCAAGAGCATGACGCCGCCGCTGCCGATCTCCTTGTCTTGAAGAATGGCGGCGTCGTGCGGACAGAAGAAATCCTGAACGGCGAGCAGCGGCGATAGCTTGACGACGCACTCCCCGAAATTGTTGCCGCCTTGATCGACATCGACCGGCCCATTGCCCACCGAGAAATAGACCGATCCGTTCTTGTCGCCGGAAAGGCCGAAACCAGCCATCCAGATGCCTGCGATGTATGAATCGGACGGATCGCGGGTCGTCGTGAACGCGTTGAGCTGACGCATCGTCGCTTCGTTGTATGCGAGCACCCAGCCGTGCGAACCGGCGTGATTGTTATCGCAGTGAGTGCCGAATCCGATATACACCTTGCCGTTGCTCGAGAGCAGCCCGGGCCGCTGCAACGCCCAGTGCGGATCGAACGTGAGCGGCGTGCCGTCGCTCATCGTCACGCCCCCCTGGATGGTCGCCGGGCTGCCGGGAAGGTCCATGCCGGTCGACAGCGAGATCTTGCGCAGCTCTTGATACGCGAACGCTCCGCTCGGCGACGACTGCATGAGCTTGTCGACGAGGAAGATCGCGTCGAGCGAACGCTCGACGACGGGCGTTCCGGTGATCCCGACGGTCGGCCAGACGTTGTGGCAGCTGACGAACGATGACGGCATCGCGGTGAGACCCGCCGACGGATTCGCGAAGTTCCTGAACCAGAGCAGCGCGCCCGATTCCGCATCGAAAGCGTACACCGAGTCGTTCTCGGTCGCGACGAGCAGCACGTCGTGTGCGACGCCGTTGATCATCTCGTTGCGTAAGAACAACGGCTCTGCGTAGACGTCGCCGTCGACCGGCAGGTTCATGAGCTGCGTGAACCGTGAGGATCCGACGTTCGCCTGCGTCAACGCATACTCGTACCGGTTCCATCCCGTGCGCAGATCGTCGACGTGATATGTCGATACGTCGGCGAATACTTTACCGGCCGCCGAGCGCCGGGTCACGAGCCGCGACCGCTCGACCGCCATCGTCACGGAGTCCGGTTCGATCGTCGACTTGAGCGGAACGATCGTCTGGCCGCGGCTCGCGATGGCGCTTCCCACATCGCGTCCGTTCGCATAGATGTCGACGCGGGCACCGGGTCGAGCGTTCGAGACGACGGCGTACGTCGAGTTCTGGTCGAGCGGCGACAGGAGCAAGCCACCGGCCAGCGACGCGACGGCGAATAGGGCAGCTAACATGGGTGAAGACCTCCGGGTTCACGCAGCGTTCACGGGAATTTTTGCGCTGGGCCGCTGCTCGAACCCCTGGTCCAAGGTCCTCTTTTGCCAGCCTTGGAGGCCAACGGTCTTGAGGCTAGTGGTGGATGATGAAATATGAAGTAAGAACGATGCCGACGATGACGACGGCGAGCCGGACGCGTTGCGGATCGATCTTACGCGCTATCTTCGCGCTCGCGTAGCCGCTGAGGATCGAGGCGACGATCATCGGCACCGCATACTGCCAGACGACGAGGTGCGCGACGATGAACGTGACGACTGCTGCGCTGTTGATGACGGCGCCGAGGACCGCCTTGAGCCCGTTCATCGAGTGGATATCGCCGACATCCATGAGTGAGAAAGTCGCGAGCATCATGATGCCGATGCCGCCGCCGAAATAGCCGCCGTACACGGCGACCGCGAACTGGATGAGCCCGACCAGCGTCAGCGCACCGGCGGCGCGATCCGAGCGGGAGCGGATGACTACTCCGATGCGATCGCTGACCGCGAAGAGCAGCGTCGCAGACCCGAGCAGGTAAGGGATGAGGCGTCTGAACTGCTGCTCGGGCGTCGCGAGAAGCAGGAGCGCGCCCACGAGCCCGCCGGCTATGCTCACGCACGCGAGCACGATAACGGTGCGACGGTCGGCTGCGAAGTCGCGACGATAACCCCATGCCGACGCGAGAGCGCCGGGCCAAAGGGCGATGGTGCTCGTCGCGTTCGCCTCGATAGGAGCGACGCCCGCGGCGAGAAGCATAGGAAAGGTTATGAAGCTTCCGCCGCCCGCGACCGCGTTGAGCGCTTGGCCCACGACGGCGGCCAAGAAGAGCAGGACGACGTCGGCATGCGGCACGGGCGTCGCGTTTCAGCGCGACGCCCGTTTGATACTGCTAGTCCGGCTCGCGCGTCAAAACGCGCCCGTACCGACCGGTGATCCTAGGCCGGTCGGACCGTCGTAGCCCGCTTGCGCCGTGCACAAGAACGTGCCGCCGCACGAACCGTTGTTACCGGTCGTCACGTCCGTGAGGGAAGCTGTATTCGCATACGCATTCGACGCGAACGTCAACGTCGCTGCGTTGCCCGCGATGGCGTAAACGCCCGCGATTATCGGCGCGGAGGCGCTCGTACCGCCGGCGATGCACCAACCGGACGGCTTGCACGTATTGCTGAACGTGTCGTAGATCGCGACCGGAGTGTTGGGATCCGCCACAGCCGAAACGTCGTTACCCATGCGCTTCGAGCAGACGGTCGTGTACGCGGACCCGAGGTTCGTTTGCCACGACGGCTGCGCTATGAACTGGCTGCATCCGCTCCCGGCGCCGGACCAGGCCGATTCTTGCCAGCCGCTCGGATGCGTCAGGTGCGTGCCGCCGACGGCCGTCACGTGCGCGGACGCGGCCGGAAAGCTCACCCCGGCGGCGTATCCGTTGTCGCCCGATGACGCCGTTATCATGATACCGGGATGGGTGAAATGCGAATCGTCGGTCGTCTCTTGCGAGTACTCCGATGTCCCCCAGCTGTTCGAGATCACCGTCGCCGCACAGGTCGTCGCCGCGACGTCCTCGGCGGCGTAGAAGTTCGTCGAGTTCGGACTGGTCGTCTCCATGACGGTGATCTTGCAGTTCGGGCAGATCGCCGAAGCCATGTCGAGGTCCAAAGACTCTTCGGCCTCCCAGCCTCCGGTCGGGTCCGTGCCCGGCAGCGGCGCGGTCTTGCCGTTCTGGTTCACCTTGAGGAAGCAACCGTTCGCGGTCGTGCAGGTGGACAGTCCGAAGGTCGCCCGGTACGTGCCAAGGTCGCCTTCGGCGTTCGGATCATCGTAGGCGTCAACTATAACCAGCGTCTGACCGATGCCACCGGTGGTCGACGCGGCCGTCAAGCCGTAAGCGCTTTGCAGGTCTGACGGACCGTAGCCGCTCGGCAAGATGTCATGCTTGACGTCGGTCCGCAGCCACGCGAAGCAACGCATCATCCCGGGTCCGGCAGTCGGGCACAAACGGATCGCCGTGCCGGGGCCGACGCTTTTCGGTGTCACGGCGTGGCTGAAATCTTCGGCCACTTCCGTACCGAACGGCCGCACGCCGTTCTGGACCTTCGCCTGACACGTGACGGCCGTCGGGCTGGGATGCGGCTGCACGATCGCGGGCGCAGCACTGCCCCCTCCGCCTCCGCACGCGGTCGCCCCGAGCGCCGTGAGAGCGCAGATGATAAGACCGATCCCCGATTTCGAAATACGCATGCTACTCCCGCTCATGTAGATACTACGTACTACACATATCGGCAGTTGCGGGTGTGCGGCAGCCGATGCTCGGCCGGCTTGCTACGTCGGGAGTGTGTCGCCCGTCACCCTGGCGGCCAACCGAAGTGGCGACCCGACAGCACGTGCAAGTGGAGGTGGTAGACGGTTTGACCTGCCTCCGCCCCGTTGTTCACGACGACTCTGAAGTCTCGATCCTTGACGACCTTTGCGGCGACGGACATCAGCCGTCCGAGAAGCTTCTCTTCTTCCGCTGCCGCCCGAAGCCGCGGATGGTGCTCGCGGGGCACGACGAGGATGTGCGTCGGCGCCATCGGCTTCACGTCGGCGAACGCGACGCACACGTCATCTTCGTAGAGGAACTTGGTCCCGAACTTGCCCGCGATGATGTCGCAGAAGATGCACGGCTCGGCCACGTCAGCGTCCACCACCGACCGAGACCGCGTTGAAGTCCTGAAAGTCGTCCGGTCGCGGCGTGAAGCCTTCGATCGACTTCTTGAAGACCGTCGGCGGCGCCGTGTGCACGATCGCGACGAGCGGCGCCTGGTCGCGCAATATCCCGAGCGCCTTCTTATATATCTCGGCTCGGCGAGCCTGATCGATCGTCGTCTGCGCTCTCAGCATGAGATCGTGGAACTGCGCATTCTTCCAAAAGCAGACGTTTTGGGCGCCCGGCGGCACCGCCGTGTTCTCGTCGAGCAGCGTGTCGAGGAAGTTGTCGGGATCGCCGTTGTCGCCGGTCCAACCGTAGAGCGCGAGGTTGTGCTCGCCGTCTTGGACTTTGTACAGATAGTTGCTCCACTCGAATCCCTCGAGTTTCGCATCGATGCCGATCGCCTTGAGATCCGCTTGGATGGCCTCGGCGACTCGTTCGGGCTCGGGCAGATACGGCCGAGGCGTTGTCATGAACCAAAGCGTCGTCGAAAAACCGTTCGGGTACCCGGCCTGCGCGAGCAGGCGGCGCGCGCCGGCGGGATCGTACGGATACGACGTCTTGACGCCGCTCGGCCATACGACCGGCGGTAGGAACTCCGTCGCAGCGAACGCGCCCGGATCGTAGAAATGCTGGACGATCGCGGTGGCGTCGATCGACTCGCTGATCGCCCGTCTCACGAGCACGTCGTCGAACGGCTGCTTGAGCTCGTTCATCGCGAGGAACATCGTGTTGTTCGCCGGCTCGCGATAGACGCGCAAATCCGGATCCTTTTCGATCTGCGGCAGGCTTTCGGGCGTCGGATATTCCCAGCCGTCGATCTCGCCCTTTTGCAGCGAGAGCAAGCTCGAATCCGCCGTCGGGATGTCTTTGAGCACGACGGTCGCGACCTTCGGCTTGCCGCCCCAGTAATCGCCGTATGCGCGCAGGGTTATGTGATCGTCGTGCACCCACTCGGCGACTTCGAACGGCCCCGTCCCGACCGGATGCTGCGAGTAGTCCTCGCCCTCGTTCTGGATCGCTCGCGGCGACGAGATAGAGAACGACGGCATCGCGAGGTTGGCGAGCAGCGGCGCGGACGGCTTCGTCAGATCGATCTCGACGACGCTCGGTGAGACCGCTTTGACGTCGCGGATGATGCCGGGGAAACCGCCGAACTGGCTCTCGTAGTACGTGAAGTCGCCGCCTTTGTGGTAGGGGTCGCTCTTGAGACGCCAGCGATCGAAGTTGAACTTGACCGCGGCCGCGTCTAACGGCGAGCCATCTTGGAATTTGACGCCCTGTCGTAAATGGAAGGTCCACACGGTGCCGCTGCCGTCATGCGTCCACGATACCGCGAGCGCCGGCTCGACCGCGAACGATCCGGGCTTGTAGCGGGTGAGACCTTCGAGCACGTTGTGCACGACGCTGAGCGACATCCCGTCGGGAGCGAAAGCTGGATCGAGGTTGACGGCGTCCTTATTCCTTCCATATACGAGGGTGTCGGAGCCGGCGCCGTTGCCGCCGCCCGAACAAGACGAGCTCAGCAATGCGCAAAGCACGGCGATGACGAGCGCGCGCGACCGCATCCGAGAACCTGACCTTTCGGCGGTCGTCATCGGCCGATCACCGGACCGATGCTGAACGACCACTTGAAATCGAGCGGGTTGCCGGCGGTATCGGTGCCCGTCACCTCGACGGCGATGGTTCCCCCGTTCAGCGCCGATGCCGGCAGGTACGAGATGAAAGCGGCCGTCCGCGTCGCCTGCGCGCTCACATCCTTGCCGTCGACGAGTATCTTCAGCGACTGCGCGTCCATGCCACGGTCGCCGAAGGTCGAGAACGTCGCGTAGATGTTCGGCTTCGCGTTGTTCACTTGCGATCCGGCTTCTGGTTTGACGTCTTCCACGGCCGGCGGCGAGGTGATGATCGCGAGCGGATCCGGACCTTCCGCTTGAGCGGTGACGCCGTTCTTCTGAAGACGGACGATGATCGGCGCGTCGACGAGATTCGTGCCGACGTCGACGATGTACGTCCCTTCGTAGTGACCCGGACGCGTCTCGGTCATGCGATTCGCGACGACGACGTTGCTGAGGTCGAAGAAGGCGGAGCCGCCGGGTGTGCCGTCCATCGTCACGTGCAGCGTCTGGCCGGCTCGAAACGCGTGGTCGGCGTCATCCGTCACGCCGGCGATCTCGATGCCGCCGCTCGACCCGCTCGTGCCGGACGGCGTTCCCGCAGATGGTGAGGACGTCGCCGACGCACGCATGCCGCCGGGCGTCAGCGCGACGACATCGCGGACCTTGCCCGTCCGCGGATCGGCTCGGACCGTGACAAGATCTCCTGCTTGCAGATCGGCGAAGGTCGCAGACCTGCCGTCGAGCATGACCGTCGTCTGCGACGGATCCGCTTCGACGACACGCCCGTTCGTCAACACCATGTTCTCAGCCGACGCGCTCGCGATCTTGCCGCCGAACCCGGTGTAGATGTCGGCGATCGCGATGAGGTGTCCGCCGGAGTCGACGGTCGCGATGAGCGTATCGCCCGGTCGCACGGCCGAGAGCGGCCCGGATCCGGTCGACCCGCCGTGCGTGTCGCGGAACTGGATCTTCGTCCCTTCGGGAACGGTGATCGTGTAGGTGAGATGATCGACGTCGACTGCGACCGCGGGCGGCACCATGCTCGTCTGCACGTCTGTGACGGTGCCTTCGAGCGTATTCGCGCTCGGCAGCGCGCTTCTCGCGGAGCCAGCTCCGGGCGCGGTGTTCACGCCGCGTGTCGAGACGACGACCGAATGCGATGGTTGGTCGTAGCCGATCGACGCGCCCATCGCGAGCGCGGTCGCGCGGAGCGGCATCATGACACGCCCGCCGATCAATAGCGGCGGCGCGTCGAGCGCGCGACGCTCTCCGTTGACGAGCGCCACAGATTTGCCGATGACGAGCACCGCTTCGCGGAATTCCGTCGTGCACGTCGCTCGCTCATGTATCTTATCGTACGCGACTTGCGCGCCGAGCGCATCGCCGAGCGAACGCAAAGAGACGTATTCCTTGCCCTTGATCGTCGCAAGCGCGCTCGGCGCGAGCGCCTTCCCATCGACGACGACGGGCGTCGGCGGAACCGCCGCGCCAAGCGAAAGCGCGGCGAGGATGACTGCGATCGCGAGGTTACGCACCGCCGATCGCCTCGCGATACACAGCCGCCGTATTGCGCGCGGTCGTATCCCATGAGAACGTCGACGCACGTCCGCGACCCGCCGCGCGGAGCCTAGCGGACTCGGCAGGATCCCGAAGCAGCGTCGTGAGCGCGTGCACGAGCGCATCGACGTCGAGCGGCGAGAACGTGAGCGCCGCCCCGCCCGCTGTTTCGACCAGGGCGGGCGTGTCCGCGACGACGCACGGTGCGCCGGCGGCCATCGCCTCGATGACGGTCAATCCGAATCCCTCGTAGAGCGACGGCTGGACGACGCCCGCGCTCGCCGCATATAACGCGATGAGGTCGCGTTCGCCTACATGACCAAGCCGCACGATTCTGCCGCCACGCTTTTCGTACCTATCGATGGCGAAGTCGAACGGATCGTCCTCCGTGATGGCAAGATCGCTCGGGTCGTCGACTTTCGCCCACGCGGCGACGAGCGTCTCGATGTTCTTGTGTTTGCGGTGGTTACCCGCATATAAGAAGTACGTACGCGCGAGGCCGAAGCGTTCCGCGATGGTGCGACGCTCCGAACGATCGGCGACCGCGCCGGCCACGAACGACTCCGAGACGCCCATCGCGACGGGTCGCACGCGCTCCGGCGCGACGCCGAGGAACTCGTGCGCGTCCGCCACGGTCGCCTTCGTCGGCACGATGACCGCCGCTGCGCTCCGAGCGACCGGCCCGACGAGCAGCGCGTAGTAAGGCGGGATCTTCCACGAGTGGTACGCCGGGAAGCGGCGATGGATTAGGTCGTGGATCGTATAGACGTATGGAAACGGAGACCAGCGGGGCGCGTACGGCGTCGGGTAGTGACCCAAAAGCGGGCGGACGGCGTTGATTCGCTTCGCGAGACCGAACAACTCGCCGAACGAACCGTTGCCCGCGGCGCGCTTGTCGATGCGCAGCGCGCCCATGTCGGTATGGAGTTCGACGTCTTCGTCGGTCAGCGCGACGAAGCGCATATCCGGCGCGACCTTCGGCAAGCGTTTGACGAGCTCTCGCACGTACGTCTTCATCCCGACGGACATCTGCCGCGTCATCCGGGCGTCGATCGCGACAAGCGGCGAGCTCACTTCGGCGTGCGAAGCGCCTTCGTCGCGACGACCGCCGGATACAAGGCGCTCGCGACGCTCACGTAGATGCCGGCTGGACCGTCGAGCACGCCTCGACGCCACGTCAACAGCCATGCGGCGCGTATGGGCATGACGAGCCACGCAGCTGCGAACTCGCCGAAGGTCGCCCGATGCGCACCGGCTTCGGCATCCGTGTAGCGTTTGAACTTGCGCCGGTAGTCGTCGACGGACGCGTATGAGTGATGGATGACGTGACCGCGCAGCTCCGCGGTCCGCCCAGGCGCCTCGTAATAGACGTGGCCTGCGGCGTTTCGCCGCGCGTTGTCCGACTTCTGCGATGCACGGCCTTTGCGATAGATCCGGACTTGGCGGTCGGGCCACCATGACGCACCGCGGATCCACTGATCGCCGAAATAGTTCGCGCGGGGGATCGAGTACGCATCGATTGTCGCCGGCGGGTCCAACGCCGCGATCTCAGCCGCGAGCGGCGATGTCACTCGCTCATCCGCGTCGAGCGTGAACACCCACTCGGTCTGAACGAGCTGCTCGGCGGCCGCTCGCGCAGGCCCGACGCCGCGCCACGGCGCGACCGCGACGCGGGCGCCCATGTCGGCTGCGATGCTTCTCGTGCGATCGGTCGATTCAGAGTCGAGGACGAGCACCTGCGATCCCAAAGGGAGCGACTTCAGGCACTCCGCGATGTTGCGTTCCTCGTCTCGAGTGAGAACGACGAACGTGATGCTAGCGGCATCCATATATCGATCGTAGCGGTCGAGCCAGTAGCGGTCGAGCTTTAGCTCGACCGGACCGGCGCGGCCTAACCGGCTGTGCCGTCCTTGCGGTGATGCAGGATAAACCCGAGGCCCTCGGGGTCTGTGCCGAACGCCATGTGGCACGACGGGATGTCCTCGATCGTATCGGCGAAGGTGACGCCGCGCGCCTTGAGATCCTCGACCACGGCTTTGACGTCGTCGACGGCGAACATCACGCCGGACCCTGCGCTTTGACCCGAGTCCGATTTGTATAGTCCGAACGAACCGCCGCCCGGGAACGTCCACTCTGCGAAGAAGTCCGCCATGACGACTCCCGGAGCTGAGCCGAGGACGCCGGTGTAGAACTCTACTTGGCGGGCGAGATCTTTAACGGTGTAGTACGAGGCATCCACTGCGCGCACTTTGTGCGAGGTCGTCGTTGCCATGGCCGAATCCACTCCTGAAGCGTCACGAAATTCCGGCAAAACGCCGGACGTGGACGCTTCGGCGAGCTCGACCTATGCGCCTATCCTTTGGACGGCGCCCGCCGATTCGCTGCTGCTCCGCGCGCAGGCGATGCACGCTTCGATGAAGCCGGTGTAGAGCGGGGCGGGCCGCGTCGGACGCGACTTGTATTCCGGATGCGCTTGCGTGCCCAAGAACCACGGATGCGCAGGCAGTTCGATGACCTCGACGAGATCGGCGTCGACATACAACCCTGAGAAGACCATGCCGCGCCGTTCGAATACCTCGCGATAGCGGTTGTTGAATTCGAAGCGGTGGCGATGCCGTTCGGTTATCTCGAGCTCGCCGTAGGCGCGCGCCGCGACCGTTTCGGGCGTAAGACGGCACGGGTAGGTGCCGAGGCGCATCGTACCGCCGAGCGCTTGAAGGTTGCGCTGGTTCTCCATGAGATCGATGACTGGATGCGGCGTGTCCGGCTCGACTTCGCGCGTGTGCGCGCCCTCGAGCCCGCAGACGTTGCGCGCGAACTCGACGCAGGCGAGCTGCATGCCGTAGCAGATGCCGAGGAACGGCACGCCGCTTTCGCGTGCGTGACGGATCGCGAGCAGCTTGCCCTTAATGCCGCGTGCGCCAAAACCGGGGGCGACGAGAATGCCGGCAGCGCCGTCGAGCGCTTCGACACCGCGGTCTTCGAGCGTCTCCGAATCGACGCGCAGCACCTCGACCTCCGTATTATGCGCGACGCCGGCGTGGTAGAGCGCTTCGTTGATCGAGATGTATGCGTCTTTGAGCTCGACGTACTTGCCGACGAGCGCGACGCGAACGGTACCCTTCGGCCGTTGGATGCGGCGCACCATCGCGCGCCAGTCTTCGAGGTCGAGCGCGCGGTCGGCGAACCCGAGTTTCTGAGTGACGGCGTCGGCTAGGCCCTCGGCTTCCAAGTTGAGCGGCACCTGATAGATGCTCTGCGCGTCGCGCGACTGCACGACCGCCGACGGCTTCACGTCGCAGAAGAGCGCGATCTTCTCTTTGATCTCGGGCGTCAGCGGATATTCCGTGCGGCAGACGATGGCGTCCGGCGTGATCCCGATCGCGCGCAGCTCGCGAACGGAGTGCTGCGTCGGCTTCGTCTTCAGCTCGTCGGCCGCGCCGAGATGCGGCACGAGCGTCAAGTGGACGTACATGACGTGGTCGTCCCCGACGTCGTGGCGGAACTGGCGGATCGCTTCGAGGAACGGCAGGGATTCGATGTCGCCGACGGTGCCGCCGACTTCGACGATGCACACCTCGGCGCCGCTGGCGACGGCGACTTGCTTGATCCGCGCTTTTATCTCGTTCGTGATGTGCGGGATCACCTGGACCGTTCCGCCGAGGTAATCGCCGCGCCGCTCTTTGTCGATCACCGCGCCGTAGACCTGACCGGTCGTGACGTTGTGCAGCCTGGTGAGGTTCTCGTCGATAAAGCGCTCGTAGTGGCCGAGATCGAGGTCCGTCTCCGCGCCGTCCTCGGTCACGAAGACCTCGCCGTGCTGGTACGGATTCATCGTACCGGCGTCCATGTTGATGTACGGATCGAGTTTTTGGATGCTGACCGAAATGCCGCGGCTCTTGAGCAGTCTACCCAGCGAAGATGCCGCGATGCCTTTACCGAGCGACGAGACGACGCCGCCAGTGAAAAAGATGTACTTCGTCATCGTCGATGCGCTCCGTCGCTGTCGCCGGCATACAAAAGAGCGCGCCCGTCAGAGCGGCCGGTGCCTGGATTTCGCGGCTTCTGCTGCCGCGCAATCCTGAAGCGCCTGCACCCATAACGGACGCAATTCATGTACTTTGCGATTCCGGCTACCGGAAGCTGAATCCTGCCTACCTCGCCCAGTCCCGCGGTTGGAAGAAGCGCATCGCGTCTTCTTCTCGGCTGCCCGCCTCGGCCGCCCAGCCGTACTGCCAGCGCGCGAGCGGCGGGAGGGACATGAGGATCGATTCCGTCCGGCCGTTCGTCGCGAGGCCGAACGAAGTGCCGCGATCGTAGAGCAGGTTGAATTCGACGTAGCGGCCTCGACGGTAGAGCTGGAACGCTCTTTCTCGCTCGCCGTGGCGTTCGTCTCGCCGGCGGCGCGCTATCGGTTCGTACGACGGCATGAATGCGGCGCCGCAGTCGCGCAGGAACGCGAACGTCGTTTCGAGATCGCCGCGCAGCTCGTCGAAGAATATCCCGCCGACGCCGCGCATCTCGCCGCGGTGCGGCAAGTAGAAATATTCGTCGCACCACTTCTTGAAGCGCGGGTAGTACGAAGCGTCGTGCGCATCGCACGTGCGTTTCCACGTCGAGTGGAAATGGCGCGCATCCTCTTCATGCGGATAGTAGGGCGTGAGATCGCTGCCGCCGCCGAACCATGCGTCCGAACCGCGCTCGAAATAACGGAAATTCGCGTGGACGGTCGGCACCATCGGACTGCGCGGATGGAGCACGAGCGAAATGCCCGTCGCGTAGAATTCGCGGTCCGAGCCACCCAGACGTGCGAGCGCCGCATCCCCGAACTCGCCCCACACGGCCGATCGGTTGACCCCGGCCTGCTCGAACAAGGCACCGTCGCTCAGGATCGCCGTGACTCCGCCGCCGCCGCCGGGCCGCTGCCAGCGATCGCGCTTGAACCTGCCTCTTCCGTCAAGACTCTCGAGCGCATCGACGAGCTCGTCGTGGACCTGTTCGACCCACGCCTCGACTCGATGCCGCAGCGGTTGCGCGGGTGAGGTCATGCGACGACGACCATCCGCTCAATGCCGGCAAGGTCGCTGGCGACCTCGACGTCCCTTTCGGGAAACGCGTCTTTGGCCAGCCTCGCAAGCTCGAGCGCGTTTCGCGGCCCGCATTCCATGTATAGCTTGCCGCCGTCTGCGAGAAATCGCGGAGCGGACGGGAGCATACGGCGGTAGACGTCAAGCCCGTCCGCGCCGCCGAAGAGCGCCAGGGGCGGCTCGAAATCGCGCACGCCGGGCTCGAGCAGGTCGCCATCCGACTCACCGACGTACGGCAAGTTCGCGACGATCGCATCGAACCGCAGCTTCGCGTCGACGGCGTCGAAAAGATCTCCGTGGCGCAGTGTCACTTGCACTGCGAAACCGAGCGAATCGACGTTCTCGGTGGCGACGTCGAGCGCATCGCGATCGGCGTCCGTCGCGACGATCTGCGCGTCCGGCAACGCGTCGGCGAGCGCGCAGGCGATCGCGCCTGATCCCGTGCCGAGATCGATGATGCTCGCTGCGCGACCGCGATGATCTTGGACGACGCGCGCGACGAGTAGCTCGGTTTCCGGCCGTGGGATAAGGACGCGGCGATCGACCGTCAGCCGCAGACCGCGAAACTCCTTGGCGCCGACGATATACGCGACGGGTTCGCCGGCTTTTCGGCGTGCGACCATCGACGCGAGACGGCGAAGGCGCGCCCTGTCGACGATGTTCTCGCCGTAAGCTATGAGAGCGGACGCATCGAGTTCGAGAGCGCTAGAGGCTAAAACGCGGGCATCGAGCGCCGGCGTGGGCGAGCGTCCGGTGAGTTCGACGCGACCGGCTTCGATGGCCGCGGCGATGCTGAGATCAGAGGCTGACATCGCCTTCGAGGCGACGGCGCTGCTCGTCCGCGAGCAGCGCGTCGATGACCGAGTCGAGTCCGCCGTCGAGGATGCCTTTGAGGTTACCCGTCGAGAGTCCGATGCGGTGGTCGGTGAGGCGATCTTGCGGAAAATTGTACGTGCGGATCTTCTCGCTGCGATCGCCTTTGCCGACTTGCTCGCGACGCTCGCGTGCGGCTTTCTCCTCCTGCTCGCGAAGCTTTTCTTCATAGAGACGCGCGCGCAGCAACTGCATGGCACGCTCGCGGTTCTGGAGCTGCGAGCGCTCTTCTTGACACGCGACGACGATGCCGGTCGGCTTGTGCGTGATGCGAATGGCCGACTCCGTCTTGTTGACATGTTGGCCGCCGGCGCCTTGCGCGCGGTACGTGTCGACTTGCAGGTCGGCCGGATTGATCTCGATCTCGACCGCGTCGACTTCCGGCATGACGGCGACGGTCGCCGTCGACGTGTGGATGCGGCCGTTCGCTTCCGTCGCCGGCACCCGCTGGACGCGATGGACGCCGCTTTCGTGCTTGAACAGCCTGTACGAGCCCTTGCCTTTGACCGCGATGACGGCTTCCTTGTAGCCGCCCGCGCCCGTCTCTTGCGTGCTGACGAGCTCGGTCTTCAGATGGTGCGCTTCTGCGAATCGTAGGTACATGCGCATGAGATCGCCCGCGAAAATCCCGGCTTCATCGCCGCCCGTTCCTGGTCGAAGCTCGATGAATATATCTTTATCGTCGTTCGGATCTTTCGGGATCAGGAGTTCTTTCAGACGCTCTTCGCTTTTCGCGAGTTCGGAACGCAGGCGCTGGATCTCGGCGCGTGCCATCTCGGCGATGCCCGGGTCGGAATCGCGCGCCATCGGCTCCGCTTCGCTGAGTTGCTTTTCGAGAACGCGGTGGTCGCGCCACGCCGAAACGACCGGCTCGAGCGACGCGCGCTCTCGTGCCAGCCTTTTGTTCTCATCGGGATCGAAGGTGCCGGCGCCCATGTCGGCGAGGCGGCGCTCGATTTCGTCGAAACGCGCCTCGACGACGCGAAGCCGGGCCTCGAGCGTTCCGCCGTTATCCATAACAGTTGTGATCGTCGACCGCGCTAGCCCGGCCCTGCGCGGCTAGTCCGCCTTTTTTTCTTTCGCGTCGGCCGGTTTGGCTTTGGCAGCCTTCGGCTTTGCGGCTCTCGGCGCACGTTTCGGCTTCGCGGGTTTCGCTGCGGCGTCAGCCGTCGGCGCTTCGGCCTCAGCCGTCGGCGCAGCTGCTTCGGGCGCAGGTGTGGTTACTGCCGCTGTGGGTGCGCTGGCTGCGGCCACCGGTTCAGCTAGAGACTGTATCGGTTCGGCGACGACGGGCTCGGGTGCCGATGCGGCCGGCGTCGCTGCAGTAGACTCGGCTGCGGTCGGTTCCGCTGCTGTTGGTTCCGCTTCGATCGGTTTGGTCGCAACCGGTTCCGGCGGAGGCGTCTGCGTCTTCGGAGCCGCCGGCTGCGCCTTCGGGGCGGGCGCTTTCGTCTTGGCCGCTGCGCCGTTCGTCTTGACAGGTGCGGTCTCGGTCTTCGAAGCGGCGCCGTTCGTCTTAGGTGCGGCGGCCTTTTGCTCGCCCGCCTTCGCCTTCTTCGATTTCTTGCTCTCGACCGTACCGTATTTCGTCATGAATTTCTCGACGCGGCCTTCCGTGTCGACGAACTTCTGCTTGCCGGTGAAGAACGGGTGGCACGCCGAGCAGATCTCGACGTGCAGTTTTTCAACGGTCGATCCGGTCTTGAACGTGTTGCCGCAAGCGCAGACGACGGTGGCTTCAAACCACTTGGGGTGGATCTTCTCTTTCACGAGGGGTACCTTTCGAATCGACGCTGCCCGGCGGATGCTTCGGCGACAGGGTTGTCCCGCAATCCGCCACGTGCGCCGACCGCCATTTTACCACATGGAGCGCGTGTGGTCAAAGCGGAGCGTCAGTTTTGTAGCGGCCGAGTTCGCTATTTGAGGTACTTGTCGAACCAACCCACCCAGCGCCGGTAGATATCCTCGCTTCGTATCGGGTCGCTCGGATAGTGACCTTCGACCGGGTACGCGACGAACTCGACCGGCACGTGCCGGTCGCGAAGCGCGTGGAAGAACTCGTAGTCTTCGACGATCGGAACGCGTACGTCGCCCGTGTCGTGTAGGATGAGCGTCGGCGTCGTCACCTGATCGGCGTACGTGATCGGCGACTGCTCGATGTATGCATCGCGGATCGCCTTCGACGTCCAGGGCGAACCCTCGAAATAGTACTTGCCGATGACGTTGTAGTCAGAGATCCCATAGTCGACGAAATCGTCGGTCGGTGCGGCGCCCGCGACGGCGGCCTTCCATATATGATAGTGCCCGATGAGCCAGGTCGTCATGTAGCCGCCGTACGACCACCCGCTCACTCCGATCCGCGATGTGTCGACAAAGCCGAGCTTCTTCACCACATCGATGCCGGCCATGACGTCCCTGCCCGGACCGTCACCCGCGTCATTGAAGATCGCTACTTGATACGCGTTGTCGAGTTCGTCGCTGCCGCGATAATTCGGCTCGAACACGGCGTCACCGTGCGCGGCGAAGAGTTGCGAGAGTCCCTCGTAGTCGGTATCGAAGGCCTCGACGCTCGCCCAGTTCGGACCGCCGTGGATCTGCAACACGAGCGGGTACTTCTTGCCTGCGATGTAGCCGGCCGGATACGTGAGGACGCCGTCCTCATGGTAGCCGTCTGGTCCGACCCAGTCGACGTGCGTCACGCGCCCGAGTTCCATCGTCGCGAACGTGCCGTTGAAATCAGTAAGCCGTCGCGGCGCCGAGTCGACCGACGACATGTAGTAGAGCTCGGTCGGACGTTCCGGCTCCGAACCCGGGAACGTCATAGCGCCGTTGGCGCGGACGTCCACGGTCGCACCGCCCGACGGCACCGCACCGGGATTCACTTGGCCCGTGTCGATCATCCGGCTCGCTCCGTCCTCGTCGACGCGCCATAGGCGCGCCCACGTGCCGTCGTGTGCGAGGACGATGAGCGAGCGCGAATCGGGCATCCAACGTGCGTCGATAGCATTGCGATCGAGCGCGTACATCGCATCCTTGCCGATGCCTCCGCTTGCCGATGTGATGAAGAGATCGTTGAACGCGACCGCGTCGCCGTCGCGCGGGTACCAATACAAGATGCGCGACCCATCTGGTGAATACTCGCCGCCGGCCTCCTCGCCGGCGTGCGCGGTCAACGGATGCTGACGGCCGGTCGCGACGTCCATGAGCATGATCTTCGTTGCGACACCGTCGGTCTTGTACGCGTTCGGCATCTGCGTGTACGCGATCGTCTTGCCGTCCCCCGACCATGAGAACCACGCCTCGGGAACGGCTTGCGGCAAGATCACCTCGCCGGGCGGCAGTCCTTTTGATCCGCTCGTCAGACGGTGCGGCGTGCCGCCTGCCGCACCTATCGTCCAGAGATGCCACGGCTCGGGTGCAGACGTCGCGAGATAGTCGTTGTCGCCGACGACAAAAGCGATCGGGTTTTTGGGTTTGTCGGCTGTGACGTAGGCGAACGCACCACCGTCAGGCCGCCAGGCATAGGAGTCGACACCTTCCGAGGCGTGCGTGATCTGTTTCGGCGTGCCGCCGCTTGCGGCCATGACGAAGATCTGCGACGCATCGCTGCCCACTCCTGATATCCCGTCGGCGAGGAACGCGATGTGCGCGCCGTCGGACGAGAAGCGCGGAGAGCTCAGGCCGGTCATCGCGCTCGTCATCGTGTGGACCACGCGCGTGTTTATGTCGATCTCGTCGAGATCGGTGTTCACATCGTTCGAATCGAAATCATACGTGGTGTTGACGAAGACGATGCCGCGTCCATCGGACGTGAAGCGCGGTTCGGAGATGCCGACCTCGTGCCGAAGGTCGGCGAGCGTCATGAGATGGTTGCTCGCGAAGCTTGGCGAGGCCTGGACGGCGAGTAGGACCGCCGTGATGACGGCAATTGCGATGCTGCGTTGCATGCCATGCAGTTCACGGTGCGCGGGTTCGGGCCTTGCTAGACACGCCGTTTTCAACGCGGGATTAGCGAGGCGACAGGTCAACTCAGGAGGACCGGAACATGGCTTGGCTTCCTATCGCCTCTGCTGCCGTCGAGATGCTCGGCCAACACGCGACCGACGCCGCGCAACAAGCGATGATCGGCGCCGACGAGACGCATCAGCTCATGCTTCAAGCGCAGGAGATGGCGCACCAAGAAGTCATGGATCAGCGCAGTGAGCAGTTCAACGAGGCGGTTCAGGAACGCTCGGAGCGCATGCGCGAGCGATCATTGCTCGACGATCTCAACATGACCGATCGCAAGATCGACGATAAACTCACGAAGGATTGGCTCGGTCTGATCCGCGGCCAATAGCCTATAGCGCCATGGGTAGGGAGCGGTCGAGATTCATCTCGACCGCCGCGGCCCTTCGCACCTAAGCGCTTCGCCAGCTAGTCGATCTCAAGACTTTTGATCTTGTCGCCCGCGAGCTCGAAGTGGTACTCCAACTCGACGATCCCACCGGGGAAGTTCCCCTCGAGTCGGACGAGCGCCGTGTACTCATTCTCCTCGACACCATGCACTTCGAGCACTTGGGTCGTGTACTGATAGACGGACGCGGCCTTGTCGCGCCATTCCCGAATGCCGCTGCGCCCGCGCCACGTCTTTCCTTCGTCGTTCACGACGCCATCTTCTGTGAACAAGTCAACCATCGTGTCGAAGTCACGCGCCGACTGCGCTGCGAAATACCTTTTGATCACATCCGATGCCATCGGATCTACGGGTTCAGCCATCGACTCCTCTACGGCCCTAGCGAAGCTCGGAACTCTTCGGGCTGTCTTTGACGTAGGGCGCGAGCCAACGAAGGGCGTCGGCATCGTCTTTGAATAGCCCGATGTGGACGCCGTTCTTCCGGCCGGCTCGTTGGAACGCTTTGCCGTAAAGCGGATCGTGGATCGGCTCGATGAACGCGCAGACCTTGGAGAACTTGGGACCGAGGCCATCGAGCAGCGCCCCGAGGCGCGTTTCAATCGTCGCGTTCTTGAACGTGATACCCGACTCTCGAGCGTCGACGAGCAATGCTGCTCCCGGAGGTACCTTCGGGTCTGAGCGGATTGCGTCGAACAGCGCTTGGCGCTCTCGGGCGGTGACGTCGCCCGAGATGATCAACCGCAAGATGGCGCCTTCAGCTCGATACGTGACCATCGGGATCTGCCGTTATCGGCGTGGTGGGCGATCGAGGACTCGAACCTCGGACCTCATCCTTATCAGGGATGCGCTCTAACCACCTGAGCTAATCGCCCGCACTTTCGTGTAACCCTTACTGCGCGTGGATTTGCAAGCTTTTGCCAATCTCCTGGATACGCCTCGTTTGGACGCATTCATGTGGCGAGCGTCCCAGCAGCGCAAAGGTCTATGCAGAGGAACCCGGCATTGAGAATATTGGATGCACTCGTCGCTCGACGTGCGACGTCGCCAGGCTCACCGTAAGATGCATGCTGCCGACATTGACGTATAGCAAGCGCCGCAGGTTGGCGCCCGGAGCCTGAAACTTCCCCAGAAAGGGGCATCTCCGAAGTGACCAAGTCGCAAAAAGGTTTCACGCTCATCGAGCTGATGGTCGTCATCGCGATCATCGCCATTTTGGCCGCCATCCTCATCCCCAACTTCTTACATGCGAGAGCTGAAGCGCAGACGTCAGGCTGCGAAGGCAACGAGAAGCAGATCGCGACCGCCATGGAAGAGTACGCCGTCGATCACAATGGCACGTACGGCGCGGGCGGAACGATAACGAGCACGCTGCTCGGCACGCTTTACCTCGGTGTCACCCCGTCGGATCCGGTCAACAAGTCGAACTACAGCGTCACGACGACGACCGGTTCGTACGGCTCGTACCAGATCACCGACACGGGCGGACATGACACGACGACCACCGGCAGCCTGCCGGGCGGCCCAGGTACCGGCTCGATCATCTACAACCAAAACGCGGGTATTCAGGCGAAGTAGCATCGAGTAGTCCGGCTCGACTATTCGGCGTCCGCGATCGCTCCAAATCGGAGCGTAGGTGATTACCGCGGCCTTGCCACGTATGCGGTTGCATGTGCTGGCCTGCTTCCGATATAATCCACCTTGTCGTGCGGGGGATTAGCTCAGTTGGTAGAGCGCGTGCTTTGCAAGCATGAGGTCAGCGGTTCGAGCCCGCTATCCTCCACGTCGTAAGCCCTCATCCCGCACTAATTTGCGGGATTTCCTTTCTCATTGATCGGACCCACCGGCCGGGAGAGCCAGATGCGCAAGCTGATCTATCCGATGAACACGTCGCTCGATTTGTACGTCGAAGGAACTGACGGCAACTTTGCCTGGACGACTCCCGACGACGAGTTGCACAAACATTTCAACGATTTGATCGCGGTCGCGACGACGCACTTACATGGGCGCCGCATGTGGGAGACGATGGGCGGCTATTGGCCGACCGCTGAAGCCGATCCGGCGTGCACTCCCGTCATGAAAGAATTCGCGCGCTACTGGAACGCGTGCGAACACATCGTCTTCTCCCGCTCCTTGCAGTCGGTCGAGCATGGCGCTCGCCTAGTGCGCGACAATGCGGTGGAAATCGTGAGACAATTGAAGTCTGGAGCGGGCAGCGACATGCTCGTAGGAGGTCCGGGGCTTGCCTCAACGCTTATCGCAGCCGGGCTCGTCGACGAGATTCGCCCATACATCCATCCGGTAGCGGTCGGTGCCGGCAAACCGTTCTTGCTCGACCTCCCAGGCCAGCTCGACCTGAGGTTGCTGGGCAGCCACACGTTCGCAAATGGCGTCGTGCAACTGCGCTACGCGCCCCGGACGACCTGATCTCTTGAAGATCGTCGGGATCCGGTGCTTTCATACACTATAGACGGTAAGATACTTCGGCTCATCGTCTCGGGCGACGTCACGCTGGCCGAGCGCCGATCCGTCTACGACGCAGTGCGCGCCGACCCCGAAGTTCCCGATCATTTTGTCCTCGTCGTCGACGCGCGCGATTCGAGCGTGACGTTCCGCGACGCGACGATCGATGTACGCGTACGAGCCCTGGTCGAAGGACTCGGCGACAAATTCGGGGGCACGTGCGCGTTCATCGAACCGGCGGGCGACCCGCTTTACGGCAAAGCCTTCCAACGCGCCGGCGGTAGGTACGGCGTCCGCATCGGCCTATTCGATGACGAAGAGAGCGCCCTTCGTTGGCTGGGCGCATACATGGAAGACGGCATCGAGTAATGGCGCCGCCCCCGCGCGAAGATCGCGAGGGGCAAGCGCGGGCCCGCTGGATGCTACCGGATCAGATCCAGCATCGGATGCACGTTCGTCGTGTCTGCGGTGTTGCCGAGCAGCGGCAGACCCCAGACGTTCTCGATCGTCGAGAGTATCGAGTATTCGTTGTACGGCACGGCGGAAACGAGCGGTCCGCCGGGCGTACCCGAGATCACGATCGTCACCGTGTGGCCGCCGCCGAAATCGAGACCGCTTTGGAAATGCGGCGAGTCGCAGCAGCCGAGCGTCGACGAGTAGTCGTCTTCGTCGAACGTCACGAAGATGAGCGAGTTCGCCGTGAACGCGGGCGACGCTTCGATCTTGGTGACGAGATCCTTGACCGTCTTGTCGCCTTCACGGAGCAGCGCGTCGAACGCGCCGCACGGCTGCTGACCGTGCATGTCGTGGCACTGATCGGGGACGATGAGCTCGAACTGCGGCGCGCCGGAGCCGAGTGCGAGGTCTGCATTGAGCTTGTCGAGCGGCTTGAGGAGCGCAAGGCGCGCCGGGTTCTTGGCGATCGTGTTGAAGTAGACGAACGGATTGTGCTTTTGCGCGTACAGGGCGACGTTGCTCGGGAATTGCACGCCGAGGAAACCGGCGGTCGGCATCGACTGGAAGTACGCGGCCCACGTCATCCCCTTCGATTCGAGCGAATCGACGAGCGTCGGGATGCTGCGCATCGAGACGCACGGCGGGCCGGGCGGCGGTTGTGCGTAACAGCTCGGATTGTCGTTATGGACATCGCCGAACTGGCCGCTGATGAGCGCAAGATAATTCGGAAGGCTCGGGTGGGTCGTGCCGAAGTACACCGTCGAAAGGCCGTTCGCTTCGGCGATGGATGTGATAAACGGGGTGTCCTGCAACGTCACCTTGACGCTGTCGTGACGGCCGATGACGTTATCGAAGCTCTGGTTCTCCATCATGATCACGAAGACGCGATCGATGGGGTGCGCCGACGCAGGCGCGATGACGGCGACGCACGCGATGACGGCCGCGAGCGTCGTCAAGACAACACGGAACAAGCTCCTCAAGGCAATGCTCCTTTCGAAAGCATGGGACCTTAGCCAGTCACGATGATGCGCTCGCTTGTTTAAGGACGCGTTGGCGTCCGTTTAAGGTCCTAAGGGTCCCTTTATGCAGCGGAGGTGATCCAAAGGCGCCGTTCACTCGTAGAAAAGACGAGTACCAATTCACTCCACAACTCGAAGGAGAACTACATGGTTTCTATCCGCACGCTCGCTGCGATCGCCGTGGCGGCTGCTAGCTCGGTCGGCACTGTGGCATACGCCGACAGCATGATGAGCGGCTCCGCGATGCAAGGTCGTTTCGGCGGTCCCGTCTACACGGGCGCGCCCGCGCTCATGGTAACGGCATCACTCGTCGCTGTCGGCGGCGGCGCCGCGCACTACTCGACCGCCACCGCGCTTGTCTCGATGGTCGGCAAAGATACCGTCAACGCCGAGGTCGGCAAACTCCAGAAGCAATACGGCAAGGACGCGGTCACGCAGTGGCTCACGACATTCGATTTCGCCGTCAATGACTCGCTCAAGCATGCGACTGCCGCCGGCGTCATGCTTCCCGCTCCCGACGCGATGCTCACCGGCAAAGCGCTTGCGACGACGCTCGTCAAGGCAGGCACCGCCGCCGACGGCACGTTCCAGATCGAGTTCCTCCTCGATAAGGCCGTTTCGCACAGCATCCACAACGCCGTCATGGACGACATCGACAAGGACCCGTCGCTCGGCAAGCACGCGGACCTCATGTATCACACGATCAGCAATCAGGCGTTCTACGATCTCGCGCAGGCGCTCGGCGCCACGGACGTCAAGCTCGCACCGCTTCACTAGAACGCGGCGACTTCTACGAAAAGACGACCGCTCGCGTTGAGCGGTCGTCTTTGATTTGGTTGTCGAATGTTGCCAAGCTACGCTCGGCCTACTACATCTACCCCTTCGCAGGGCCTATCCATACCGTTTTCGCGTTGACGAACTCTCGAATGCCCAGCGCGCCGAGCTCTCGTCCATACCCCGAATGTTTGATGCCGCCGAACGGCAGCCGCGGATCGGACTTCACCATGCCGTTGATGAAGACCGCGCCGGCGTCGATGCCGCCGACGAGCGCGTCGCGCTCCGCATCGTCACGCGTCCAGGCGCTCGCACCGAGCCCGAATGTCGTCGAGTTCGCGACGCGTATGGCGTCCGACACCGACCCGACTTTGAACAATAACGCCACGGGCCCGAAGAACTCTTCCTGAGCGATCGGCCAGGACGGATCGACGTCCGAGACGATCGTCGGCGCGTAGTAGCAACCCTTGCGTTTGAGCGGTGCACCTCCGGTGAGCACTTTCCCGCCGGCCGCGACGAGTCGATGCACTTGATCGTCGATCCCCTTGACGGCGTCCTCGTTGACGAGCGGCCCGATGTCGGTCTTCTCGTCCATCGGATCGCCGACGACGAGCTGTTCGAACTTCGCGACCATACCTCGTTCGAATGCATCCGCGATCGATGCGTCGAGGATGAATCGCTTCGCGGCGATGCAGGATTGACCGTTGTTGATCGTCCGCGCGGCGACCGCAGTCGCCGTTGCCGCCGCGACATCGGCCGTCCCCGTGACGATGAATGGATCGCTCCCGCCGAGCTCGAGGACCGCCTTCTTGATGCGCTTCGCTGCCCGCGATGCGACGCTGCTGCCCGCGGGTTCGCTGCCGGTGAGCGTGACTGCCGCGATGCGCTCGTCGTCGATGAGCGTTTCCGCGGCGGCCGCGCCGATGAGCAGCGTCTGGAAGCCACCGCGCGGCACGCCGGCTCGCGAAAACACTTCTTCGATCGCGAGCGCGCATTGCGGCACGTTCGACGCGTGCTTCAACAGGCCGGCGTTGCCGGCCATGAGCGCGGGCGCTGCGAAGCGGAAGACCTGCCAATACGGGAAGTTCCATGGCATGACGGCGAGCACGACGCCGAGCGGGTCGAAACGGACGTAACTGTCCACGGCGTCCGTGGCGATCCGCTCCTCCGCGAGCATCGACGCTGCGTGCTCCGCGTAGTAGCGGCACACCCATGCGCACTTCTCGACTTCGGCGACCGCTTGACGGATCGGCTTGCCCATCTCGAGCACGGCGAGCTCCGCGAAGCGTCGCTTGTCGGCGTCGAGCACGTCAGCGGCGGCCGTGAGCCAATCGCCACGAACGCGCATGGGCTTTGTCCGGCCGCTTTCGAACGCGGCTGCGGCCGCCGCTAGCTTCTTCTCTATGGCTGCGGTATCGAGCGCGTGAAAGGTCTTGAGCGTCTCCAGCGTGGCCGGGTTGACGCTTGCGATCGCCATTACGCCTTCTCCATGGCGTCGCCGGCGTCGCGCGCGACCGACTCTCGATACTCGTCGAGCATATCGAGTTCTCCGGCGCTCGTCAGCGTCTTCTCGTGGAGCTTCACCCAATCGCGTTTGACGCTGCCGAACATCGGCGCGTGGTTGCGCTTGCGATAGAACATATAGCCGATGACGCCGAGGATCACCCACGTGGGACCCGCGATGCGACCGTAGACGTGCGTCATGAGCGTGAAGATGAGGATCGCGAATATGCCGAGCAGACCGATGAGCGACAGCAGCGAGACGTCGCCGCGCTTGCCGGCGATCGTCATCGGGATGTTCCAGGGCATGCGAAAGCGGCGCGGCGCGGCACTATCGGTGAACCGCAACACGATGAGCGCGACGAAGACGAGCGTGTACGACAATGCCGCGCCGAAGGCGTACAGATCGGCTAGGAAGTTGAGCGCGCCTGTGCCTTGTACGAAGGCCGCGAAAAGCAAGATGACCGCAAAACCGGAGAAGACGAGAATCGAGTTGAGCGGCGTCTGCGTCTTCGGGTTCGTCTGCTGGAAGAACGACGGCAACAGACGGAACTTGCCCATCGAGTACGCGATGCGCGACGCGCCGAAGACTCCCGAATTGCTCGAGATGAGGACGAGCAGCGCGCCGATGATCGGGATGTAAAGGGCGAAAAACACGCCGACGACCGGGATCTGGCTGGCGAGGACGGCGACGGCTTTGTCGTTGTGATCCGGGCTGCCGACGTATTGGTACATCGGCACGACTTGATGCGTCGCCGGATCGACCGCCGTCATCCCAAGCGCCAGATTCGAGTATGCGAGAGCGAAGATGAGGATCGTGAGGATGAGCGCGACCGACGAGCGGGGCATGACGCTCGCGGGCCGCTGCGTCTCCTCGGCGGCGTGCGAGATACTTTCGAGCCCGACGAACGAGATGATCGCGAGCGAGATGCCCTTGAGGAGGTCATCGGTGGTCGGCGCGTGGTTTTGCATCGTATGGATCAGCACTTCGGGATGCCAAACGAGCGTGAAGCCGCATACGAGGATGAACGTCTCGGTGCACACGTCGATGAGGCCTACGACTTCGTTCAAGCGCGACGATTGTTTGACACCGACCGCGTTGAGCGCGGTGAGGAATCCCGTCACGCCGAGGACGAGGATGAAGTAGACGACGTGGTGATCGCCGAGCCAGGGGATCAGGAAGCTGATGTAGCCGATCGTGAACCACGCGAACAACGCGATGTCGATCGTGAAGTCGAGCAGCACGGCCCAGCCCGCGACGAAGCCCATGAAGTCGCCGAGCGCACGGTTGACGAAGAACTGACCGCCGCCGGCGACCGGATAGGCGGCGGCGAGCTCGGTGTACGCGAGTCCGATGCAGACGTAGACGATGCCGGCGAACGCGAACGCGATATTCGCGTAGCCCATCGCGATGCCCATGACGAGGCCGAGCGCGACGTAGATGTCCGCGCCGACGTCCGCATAACCCCAGGCGTATGAACCCCAAATGGTCACCGAGCGACGAAGTTCGGCTTCGCCCGTCGCGATGACGCCCGATGCGGTTGCCATTGGCCCGTGGCGTTCGAGCCGCTGCTCGCGTTTCCATGTAGCAAAGGCGCGTGGCGGCTCGCGGGAGGTGCGAGAAAACGCTTTTCGTAACCAAGGCGCGCGGAGGAAGATCTGTGATGTATCGTTCGATCGTCGTGTCGGCATGCTCGGTGGTCATCGCGATCGCCGGTTGCAGCGGGAGCGGATCCGGCTCGTCATCGGCTTCACCGTCACCGCCGGATCATACCGCGCTGCCGGCGACCTCGAAGACGCTGGTGACCTTCCAATTCAACGACGTGGCGGTCGCGACGGGCGGCTCGAATACGTTGCGGCTCGGTTTCGCGATCACGAACGCTTCCGACGACCCTCTGCTGTGCGACCCGTCAGAGTTCAACATCCAGCTCAGCGATGGGTCGGTCCTCACCGCGGACGCGAGCGCGGACGACACATGCGATCCGGGATCGGTCGACCCGCATGCCGACGGCAAGGCGACGATGTTCTTCGACCTGCCGCATCCCTATACGGGGCCGGTGATTCTCTTTATGGTCGTCAACGACAACGTGATCGGCCAGGGGACGACGACCCTCAAATAGTCTTCGGCGCCTAGCCGCCGAGGTCGTGGATCTTTATCCGATCAAGGCCGCCAAGACCGGTCGAGGGCCCGGTTATGATCCGCGACGGCACGACTGGGCCCTTCGCGCTCTGCGACATGTCGAGCATTCCCGGGGTGCCATCGGCGTCCGCAAGCGCGGACATCTCAAGATTGCTGTCATGGATCTGGATCCCTAAGATGGTGCCCCAGCCGATCGCCTGCACGGTGCGCGCCGGCTTGGCGTTCCCCGACCGCGATGCGGGAAAAACGAGCACCTGGTGTCCGTCGGATACGTAGATGACGTCCGTCCGGTTGACCCGCAAATCGACTGCGCCAGCCAATCCGGTGTTCGGCCCGGCGATCGTGCGGATCGGCGTGACGTCGCCGTTCGCACCTGCGGCGAACTCCGAGATCGCCTGGTTGGCGGCGTCGAGCGCGAAGACGTTGTTCGCCGCGTCGAGCGCGACCGCCACGACGTCCGACAGCCCCGTGTGGGGACCAGCGATTGTGCGGCTCGGCGAGACGACGCCGTTGACGCCGGGCCCGAACACGAGCACGCCATCCGTCTGGGATGCGACGTAGACATCGCGAGCGAGGTCCATCGCAATGCCGAGTGGGGCATCGGTCATCGCGCTCGACGTGATCGTGCGCGCCGGGGTGGCGTCACCCGTCGCGTCCGGGTTGTAAACTTTGATGTTCGGACCCGACGGGCCGGCATCGCCGACGTAGACGAAGCCGCGTTTATCGACCTCGACCGTTTGCGGCGCGGTCAAACCGGTGCTCGGTCCTTGTATGTTTTGCTCGGGCGTCACGTCGCCATTCGCAAACCAGTCGAACGCGATGACCGCATCGGACGTCGCGTCAGCGACGAAAAGCTGGTGCGGTCCCGGTGAGCCCGTCTCGACGGGGGCGGGCATGGCGCCCCGCGAGACCGACGTCTGCGTCGGTGACACCGCGTGTGACGCGCAGCCGATGACGATCGCGGCGCACACGCCGGCGGCGAAGAGCGATCCGAATCGTGGCATGGGTCTCCTATCGTCTGCAGGCTATCTCGTGGACGGTCGGCGCACGCCAGAGCGCGTGCCGATCAGGCCGAACTCTTCGACGCTGTGCGGCGTGCCGACGAAGACGCGTCCGTCGATCGCGGTCGGCGTCAAGAACGGCTGCGAGTGGAGGTTCGTCCAATAGGCGACGCTCGCTTGATACAGCTTGTGCTGAAGGTTCGTCGCGTCGTAGGCGAAGAGCTGGACCTGCGAGCTCGACTTGTCGCCCGGCCGATTCGTCATCCAGACGATGCCGGTGTTCGCAGTCGCACCGTTGGACGTCACCATCGGAATCGCTCCACCGGTGCCACATTTGTGGACCGCCTGCGACGAGAACACGAGTTGGGTCGACGGCGACGTCTGCAGTTGATATGCGCGCAGTGAATTGCCATTGCCGCAGAAGTACAAGTACGTGCCGGTCGGACCAGCGTAGTATCCAGGGCCGCCGCGGACCGTTCCAAGCTCCGTCGACATCTCTTGCACGACGTTGTCCGGACCGCCGGGCGTGTACCCGCCGAGCCCATCGCGATTGAGCAAGTAGATAGTGCCCTCGAGCCCGGCGATAACAGCGAGGTGTGGAAACGTACCGGGCTGATCGGGTAGCACCAGAACGCCGCCGCCGCCAAGATCGTGGTCCTGTTGCGTGAGTATCGCCTGATCCTGTGGCGTGAACGAATCGGTGATCGAGAGCGTGTTCGTCATCTTGAGGACCGTATCGCCCCAGTTCTGGCCGCCTGTATCCGCGTCGAATGCGCCGTCACCCGTCGCCACGTAGACGTTGCCGAATTCATCCACCTCCGGGCCCCACCCCGCAGCCCAGATGCACGCGTAGTAACGGTTCGTCACGTCGAGCGTCGTGTTCAAGTAGGCGACCAGACTCAACGAGGTCGCGTCGTACGCGAAGATCCAACCGTGCGGTTTGCCGCCGGGCACGTCGTTGTGCGAGCCGAAGCTGGCGTACACGAGACCGTTCGCGAGGAGCATCGACGCACGGTTGAGTTGGCGCAGCGGGTCGAACGGCGCCGGCTTGCCGTTGTTCAGAAGTGGGGTCGCCGTGATGTCGACCGGGCTGCCGGGCACGTCGGTGCCATCGTTGAGGTTGACGGCATGGAGGAATTGGTGGTACGCGAACACGCCGCCGCCCATGTCTTGCTGGATCGCTGCGACGAAATAGATGATGTTCGTGTTCGGATCGATCGCTGGCGTCGACGTGATGCCGACGGTGGGTGCGATGTCCACCGCCCTGACTGCTTGATACGGGATCGGGTTGGCTCCCGCCGAGGGATTCGCGTAGTTCTGCTGCCAGAGTTGCTGACCAGTGTCCGTGTCGAAGGCGTACATCGAGTCGTTTTCGGTCGCGACGATGACGACGTTGTGGGTCGAGCCGGCCACCGTCGCTTGCGACATGTAGAGCGGTTGCGCGAGCACGAAGCCGTCGACCGGCAGACTGAAGATATGGCCGAACGTCGTCGCGTTGACGTTCGACTGATTGAGTGTGACCTCGTTTTGGTTCCACCCCGTGTGCGCGAGGTCGTAGTGGTACTGGAGATAGTCGTTCTGCACAGTCCCCGTTGTGCGGATGACGCTGCCACGGGGACCGGCACTTACCACAGTGATGAGCGTACCGGGCTTGAAGGGAGAGCGAAGCCTGATAGCCTCGACGGCCGACCGGGCGGTGCCGGCACCGAATAGCTGGCCGTTCGCTAATATCTCGTAGCGCTGACCTGGCCGCAGGCCTCGAACGACGAGCTGCCTCGACATCTGATCGAGGCGCCCGAGCCGAACGGGCATCGGCGCCGCATGCGCCGGGAACGGGTTATGGAGAACGGCCGACAAGAAAAGCGCGACGGTGAACAGCATTTATCCGACCCCTGGCAAAGTGGTATGTAGAACGCCCACCGGCTCATAGGGCCGGATAGGGTTCACTCGCGGCTCATTATATCAAAAGAGCCCGCCGCGTGCTCGAAGACTTTCGTCCTGGTCCTAAGAATAAGCGAGCGGCAGGCTCTTTTGGACCTCTAGTACAGCATCCAGTCGCGTCGAAAATGCCGCTCGCGCCCGACGCAGATCTCATGTTTACTCGCCAGAGGTCTTGATCTCAGCGCGAACGAGCTCTTCCGCTACGGATCACCCGCAAGAGAGGCGCTGACACGTATTGAACAACGACGGCGGTGGGGGATTAGCTCAGCTGGTAGAGCGCTTGCATGGCATGCAAGAGGTCATCGGTTCGAGACCGATATCCTCCACATCGCAACCCTGATTCCGTAACGGCTTCCCCATTTCTCGCGATCAATCCCACGACGGTCCAAGGGTGCGCTGTGTACCCAAGGTGTACCCTTTTGGACTGATGAGCTATTCGGATAACCGACTCGGCATCGAGGTCGAGCATCTAAACCGAATCATCGACTGTGTCCCCATTTTACGACGGCCGTCCACGAGATCACGTGGGCGCTGCCAATGGCCGCGCTTCATCGACTTCGATCAGATCTATTCAGTCTCTTGGACGACAAATGGTCAGGCATCGCGAATACTAGATTCCGAATGACCTCGAGCGCTTTGTCGCCGGCGTGCCCGTGCACCGGCGCAAGCAGAGGAGGCGCCTCTTTCGCGCTGCTAGGCGTCTGTCTTGCAGCTCTCGGCGCCTGATCGTGCCGGCGCTAGGCAGCTCTTTTTTCGACAAGCTCCTCCAGAGTGGGTTTGACCAGTGACGATGGAGAAGTGACCGCAAGCGTTTCTGGGACGCGGGCAAGGTGAGGTCGTAATGCGCATCTTCTTTTCGGTCGTCCTTGCGTTCGTCGTTATTCTCGAGTCCTACGCGATGAGCCTGATTCTTGCTTCTCGCAGATTCGACTCGGCGGAGAAGGTCCTCGCGGGGGCGCTATTTCTTGCGATTGTCGCGCTGCTCGTCTATGCGATGATACGTGGTGGCGAAAGCGAGCGCCGGCGCCGTGAGCAACGCATCAAGCGGGGGGAGAGCTCGAGCGGCCTCTAATGCGCGGGTCGCGTTCTCTAGCCAGTATGGCGACCCTGGACCAGCGTACCGATGCCGGCCGTGCGTGCACGCTGCGCTTCGTCCGAATACTCGCGCCTGAGCTGGTCGACCTCGGGCAGAACCGAGACAAACGCCGCGACGACCTTCGGGTCGAACTGGGAGCCGATGCCCCTCTCGACCTCCGCCACTGCCGCATCAACGGCCCATGCCTGCTTATACGGCCGAACGGACGTCAATGCGTCGAACACGTCGCTGAGCGCGCAGATCCGCCCTTCGAGCGGAATCGCGTCTCCTTTCTTGCCGTGCGGATACCCGCTGCCGTCAAAACGCTCGTGGTGACTGATCGCGATCTCTGCCGCGGTCCGAAGCAGATGCGACGAGCTATTTTTGAGGATCTCGAACCCGATCACCGTATGTTGCTTCATTGTCGCGAACTCGACGTCCGTGAGTTTGCCCGGCTTTAGCAAGATAGAATCTGGAATCGCGATCTTGCCGATGTCGTGCATCGGCGCGGCCATCAACAAGATTTCGCGCTCGTCTTCGGTCATACCTAAGGCGCGGCCGATGGCCTTGCAGTATTGCGCCATCCGGACGACGTGCATTCCGGTTCCCGTGTCGCGAAATTCCGCGACGCGCGCGAGCCGCCATATCGTTTCTCGCTCACGGGCGACGATCTGCGCCGTCGCTTTCTCGACCTCGACTGCGAGCCAACTAGCTCGATCCTCGAGCTCTTTGCGGCTGCGCCGCAGCTCGAGCATATTGCGAGCACGTGCTGTGAATTCGATGACGTCGACCGGCTTGGTCAAAAAATCGCTGGCACCGGTTTCCAACGCTTTGTAACGCAGATGCTTATCCGTCTCCGCTGTGATCATCAAAATAGGCGTTTCGCTCTTCCTTGGCAACAGGCGGAATGTTCGGATGAACTCGAGGCCGTCGGGTGAAGGCATGTTGTAGTCGACGACCACGACGTCCGGGTCGTTGGTCTTGCACCAGGTGAGCGCTTCCGCGGACACCGAAAAACATACCGCCGTCGATCCGCCAAGGTTGCGGACGATGCCCTTGTAGATTATCAGGTTCGGCTGACTATCGTCGACGATAAGGACGTTTATGGTCGCTCACCTCGATTAGCAGCAGCGTTGATGTTCTTGATGGCGAAGTCCACCATATGATCGATCGCGACGCTCAACTCGGTAGACTCGACTTGCGCTTTGTCCCAACTCATCGTCGTAATGCGGCTTTCGACCTGTGCCGCGAGCGTCGCCACCGTCTCGGCACCGACGTTGGCGGCAAAGCCTTTGAGCTCGTGGGCAGCGTGCCTCGCACTCTCCGCATCATGCGCGTCGAGAGCGCGCTGCAGCCGAGCTAAGATGCTGCCGGTATTTTCGACGGTTACGCGCAACAGCTCGTCCAGCGCCGCGTCGTCGTCGCCGAAGAACTGACGCAGCCGCGAGAGGTCCATCGGAGGCGACATCCTGCCGGCGCCCGACTGCTTGAGCACATCACCGCCGCCTGCTGACGGATGAGCGTCGCCTGTTACCCAACGGTCGAGCGTGGCCCGAAGACCGTCGAAGTCGACCGGCTTGGAAAGGTAGTCATCCATTCCCCGGGCGACGCAGGTCTCGCGATCGCCCTCCATCGCGTTTGCCGTCATAGCTATGATCGGGATATGAGCGCCGCTTTGTAGCTCCGCTTTCCTGATCTCGCGCGTCGCCTCGAAGCCGTCCATCTCGGGCATCTGGCAGTCCATAAAAATAACATCGTACCCACCGGCGGCGACGGCATCCACAGCCTCCCGCCCGTTGCGTACGAAGTCCGCGTCAACGCCTAGTCGTTTGAACTGCGCGGACGCAACTCGTCGATTGATTTCATTGTCTTCCGCGACAAGAATTTTGCGCACGCGCCCGTTGGCCGCCGGAGAGTCGCCGACCGCTGCCGCAGGCGGTGGTTTCTCGGAAACGGGTTCCGGCCCGTCCGCAGAACGATGGAGGGCCGCGGCGATGCAGTCAAAGAGGTACGACTGGCGAATCGGCCGCGACAGAAAATATGAAAACCCGGCGGGCCTCGGCGATTCCTGCGAGGACGTCACCGCGATGGGGTTGAGTAATATCAGTTTCGTCGCCGCGAGGCGCCTGTCGTCGGCAATCCCTTGGATGAGCTCGTCGCCCCGTACGAGGCCGCCATCGATAAACGCGAGATCGTACGGATCGCCTGCAGCGGCCGCGCTGCGCAACAACGTGAGCGCTTCTCGAATCGTCGACGCCGTCACTCCGTTGCGCATGCCCCAGTTGAAGAGGTATTGATGGAGGACGTCGCGCGAGACCGTGTCCGGGTCCACAACGAGCACGCGAACTCCGGCGAAAAACGGAGCGGCGAGCTTTGAGCGTTCCGCCGAGCACCGCCGCAAAGGGATAGTAAACCAGAAAGTCGTGCCGCGGTCCTGGTTGCGCTCGACGCCGATCTCACCTCCAAACAGTTCCACGATGCGCTTCGAGATCGACAGACCTAACCCCGAACCGCCGTAGCGCCTCGTCGTCGAGCTATCCGCTTGAGTGAAGGGCTCGAAGAGGCGCTCGAGAGCTTCGCCCGTGAGACCAATCCCCGTATCGCTGACGGCGATGCGGAGTACCACGCCGGCGACGCTCGATGATTGCTGATCCACCCTCAGCACGATTCCGCCGCTGTCGGTGAACTTGACCGCGTTTCCCGTCAGGTTGATGAGCACTTGACGCAGTTGCCCAGCGTCTCCGCGCAGCGCCGAAGGCACGTCCGGATCCACGTAACCTTGAATCGAAAGGCCCTTTTGCCGGGCGGCCGACGCGAAAAGCATCGACACGCTCTCAACCATCTTTAGCGGCGAGAACTCGACCTCGTCCAGCAAGACTTTTCCAGCCTCGAGTTTCGACAGATCCAATATCTGATTGATTATCGCCAACAGCGCTTCGCCGGATTCCTTGATGATGTCGACGTATTCGCTTTGTTCTTGCGTAAGCGCCATCGAGCTCAATAGGCCGATCGTGGCGATGATACCGTTCATCGGAGTGCGGATCTCATGGCTCATGTTCGCCAAAAACTCGGACTTAATGCGCGACGCTTCGTTCGCCCGATCGCGCGAACGCTCGAGTTCCGCGTCTTTTTCCCGGCGCTCGGTGACGTCGCGCGCAACGGCGTAGATCAGCCCGTCGTCCAGCGCCGGAATGGCACTCCACGCAAACCACCGATATTCGCCGTCCTTACGGCGGTAACGGTTCTCAAAGCCCTCGACGGCGAGCCCCTCGGTCAGCACATGGAGTGCGGCGGCCGAGGCATCGCGGTCGCCGGGGTGCATGTACTCGAACGAGGGAACCGACATCAGCTCGTCGCGCGTGAACCCCAGGGTTCTCTCCCAGGCTGGATTCAACCGCACGAAATATCCGTCGAAATTAGCGACGCACATCATGTCGATCGACATGTTGAAAACGCGATCCCGCTCGGCCTCGACTTTTTTTCGATCGCTGACGTCGCGGACGATGCTTAGCAAGACTCGCTCACCGTCGATATGCCCACCCTGGCCCGTGACCTCGACGGGAAAACTGCTTCCATCCTTGCGGAGATGCGTGCTTTCGAAGAAGATCGGGCCGTGGTCCGAGCTTTCAAGGTGTTTTGCTAGCGTCTGCCGCTCTTCGGGCACGCGCAAGTCGGCGGCCGTCATCTGCAGCAGCTCCGCACGGCTATATCCATATGCTTGCACCGCTGCGCCGTTCGCTTCGATGATGTGAGCGTCACGGCGGCGCACAAACAAGATGATGTCACGCGCGTGTTCGGCAAGCAGCTGGTAGCGTGTCAAGATTCCCTGACGCTGGGCCACGACATCCGCCATCGCGTGGAAGGCGCGATCGGCGCGAGCGATCTCGTCGTCGATTCCCGGCGGCGCCGGATCGCCGAGCGCGTTCCCTTGCGCAAATCGCTCCGCTTTGTCGCCCAACACAGAAATACGGCGGACTGTCCCTCGACTGAAAACGGCGATGAGCAACAGCGTTAATGCTAACGCTGAAACCGCGCTGGTGACGAGCAGGATGTTGAGGACATCAAACGAGTGGTGCAGTGCATCGTTGCGGATTGCTTGCAGGCGCGTCTCTTCGTTGATGAAAGCGATCATCTGCCTACGGAACGCATTCATAGGCGCCGACTCGGTCTCGAAGCGCGCGAGCGCCGCGGACCTGCCAAGCCGCCCGGACTCGGCCAGAGCTAGTGTACTTCGCATGAGGGCAAGACGCGTTGTAGCGACCGCGTCGAGGCTGTGAGCGGCTCGCTCTTGGCCCGGATTGTCGGAGACCATCTTCTCAAGCGAACCGAACTCTTGGGGTACGGCTGACATATCCGCTTTGCAACGCGAGGAATATTGGCTCGAACCGGTGATGACGTAGCCGCGCTTATTGTCTTCTGCGTCCAGCATCGTCTGCATCAATGCGGAGGTTTGCGCGAGTACAAGACGCGAGTGGTCTGCCAAAGCGACGGCGGAGGCGGTGTTGCGCTGAGCGAAGGCAATGAGCCCGATCGCGCCAAGGAGAAATACGAGCGGAATCGCCGTGAGGAGGAATACCTTATGGCCAAGTTTGAGCGACATGCGAAATGCCCGATGACTCCTTCCGAAGCTGCCGGCTGAACGTTCTCCCTCCTATGGGTATCGGCTATTTATAACGGCAAGTATGGGGATTCGCTCGGGCGGTAGGGGTTAATTTCATCCGGCAGACATCAGCGGTTCGTTCGTGCGGAAGCGCCCGGGCGTGTACTTTCCGACCTGTGAAAGACGTTTGTTACGCCGAATCACGCCTCAACGGCGTGCTTTGGGAATGGTTTTGACACCGATATATTTGCAGGGTTGGAGCTCGCGGCGGTCATTCACCTGAACCCAACTGCTCCATCACAACCTAAGCTCGTGGATCGAATAATCCGATCCGGTGCCGCTTCCGGGCGCGGCGAGCGCGCCACGCGTATAGCTTGAGCTGGTCGCCAACGTGCGGGCGCTCAGAACGTGATGGTGCCTGACCATTGAACGGTATAGGTGCCCGTGTTCCCGGCCCGCACGTGATGACGACAGTTCCGCTTCGCGTCGCTTGCACAAACCTTCCGGTCTCCCCATTGATGGCGAACGTCATGGTCGTGGTGCGAGTGCGAAAGCAAGGCAGCTTGGGTAAGACTATTGCATGAAGCCCCGTATCAACATCATAACGTTAGCGGTTTCCGATCTCGAACGCGCATTGCGCTTCTACCGCGACCTAGGTTTCAAGTCGCCCGGCATTGTCGGTGAGGAATTCATCGGTGACGCTAAGCAAGCGGCGGGCGCCGTCGTCATGTTCAAAATGGCTAGCCTCACTCTCGCCCTCTATCCTCGCGCGGAGCTGGCGAAAGATGCCAATATTCCTCGGGGGCCCGCGAAAACGGGCGAATTCAGCATCGGTCAACTCGTGGATAGCCGAAAATCAGTCGACGCTGTTCTCGAACAGGCGAAGAACGCCGGCGCGACCATCGTCGACCCTGCTCACGAACGCCCCTGGGGTATTTACTCAGGCTATTTTCGCGACTTGGACGGTCATCTCTGGGAGATCATCTACAATCCGTGATAATAGAAGGGCGGCGAAAGCCGATCTGCTTCGCCGCCTTCTTTCTGTGTGGGTATGCGAATCAGCTTGACGGTTTTGCGACGAAGCTGAACGCGGGTGGCATCCCTGAGTAGTCGCCGCCGATGCGCGGGTATTGCGTTGCGGTTCCGGCGATCGTGCCGTCGTCATTCATCGTACCGTAGACCCGCAGCGAGCCGGTAGACCCGATATCGAGCCACAGCTCACTTCCGCGGGTTCCACCCGTCACTTCGACCGGCGGTCCAGCGTCGGCAGGTATGTACGAGCCGCTGATCGTGCCGTCGTCGGACACGCTCAACGTCATCTTGCCGACGATGGCACCGGCAGAAGGCAGCGGTAGCGTCTGCGTCATCACGGTGTTGTAGCTGTGCGTCTGCGTCGTAGCTGACGCGAAAGATGCCGAGGGGGCGATGGCGAGAGCGGTGCCCGAGAGAGCCGCTGCGCACGCCAGGATCGCGATAGTGCGTCTCATTGTCGTTTGAATCATCTCCCTACATGAATCCTGAATTCGTCCTAGCTTGTAAACGTAAAACCGAACGCGAGCGTTACGCTCGATCTCCGTATATGACGGCGGTAAAGGGATTGCCGGTCGCTCGTCCGTAGCCGCAAATCAACAGGGCCGCCCTTGAGGAGATCGCATTCGTGCATCGTCATATCGTCGTCACCTTGCTCGCTCTCGCGACGTGGTGTGCAGCGGGGGCCGTCGCTTCCGCCCAGCCTGCGCTCGTCAGGGTGAGCACTGACCATTTCACGACATCAGGATTTCAGCATAAGACCGAGGTCGAGCCGCAGACCTACGCGTACGGCAACACGATCATAAGCGCTTTCCAAGTCGGCCGCGTCGGTACGCAAGGGGTCGGCAGCGAAGATATCGGTTGGGCGACGTCGCTCAACGCCGGGTCGACGTGGCAACACGGCGTACTGCCGGGAATCACGAAAGGGCAGAATCCGAACAACAAGTACGACGGCGTCAGCGATCCGTCGGTCGTCTACGATGCCGCGCACGGCGTTTGGATGATCGCATCGCTGCCGCTAAGCAACACGCTGCAGTCCTCGCCGGCGGTCCTCATCAGCCGATCGACGGATGCCTTGCACTGGCGCCGTCCAGTCGGCATCGCACCGCGCACGCAGTCGGCGGACAAGGACTGGATCACGTGCGATAATACCTCGACGAGCCCGTTCTTCGGCCACTGCTACGTCGAGTGGGATGAGCCCGCCGGCGGCGACTTGATCATGATGAGCACGTCGACCGATGGTGGCGCGACGTGGAGCCCTGCGAAAACCACGGCGAACGGCGACGGGGGACTCGGCGGCGAACCGCTCGTGCAGCCGAACGGAACTGTGATCGTTCCGGCTTGGGGCGGGCCCGGCATCATCGCCTTCGAGTCGACGAACGGCGGTATGAGCTGGACCGGCGCCGTCAACGTCGCGGAGATATTCTGGAACGGCGACCCGGGCGGCATCCGCTCGAACCCGCTGCCGTCGACCTCGATGGATGCATCGGGGAAGATCTACGTCGCCTGGTCGGATTGCCGCTTCAGGACGAACTGCTCCTCGAACGACATCGTCTATGCGAGTTCGGCCGACGGCGTGAACTGGTCGGCGGTGTCGCGCGTCGCGATCGATCCGACGTCGAGCAGCGTCGATCACCTCGACCCCGGTTTCGGCGTGCAGCCGACGACGTTCGGATCGTCGGCGAACATCGCGGTCACCTTCTACTTCTTCCCGAACGCCAATTGTTCGTTTTCGACCTGCCAGCTCGGCGTCGGTTTCGTGTCATCCACGAATGGCGGTATGTCGTGGAGCAGTCCGACGACGCTCGCCGGTCCGATGCAACTTTCGTGGCTCGCGAACAGCGACATCGGGTACATGGTCGGTGACTACATCACGACGGCGTTCGTCAACTCGACGCCGTATAGCGTCGTCGCGATCGCCAAACGGCCGGTCGGCGGGCTTTTCAACCAGGCGATGTACACACCAGTGGGCGGACTCGCGTCGCCGCGATTCGGGCCACAATTCACGTCGATGTTCGATGTGGCTCATCCCGACTACCGGTTCTTATTCCACTGGCATCGGATACCGCCGAAGGGCGTCAAGGCCGAGCACGAGGGCTAGGCCGATAAACCCCGGAGGGCGAGCACTGCTCGCCCTCCTTTATCGTGACCGTGTCCTACTCAGGACGGATCAGATCCTCCGCGCGAGTTGCAGACCTAAGATCGACCCGATCCCAGAACAATCGTCATAGCCCGTCAGACAAGGTATGCCGTTGTTGCCGCTCACGACGTCCGTGTATATCAGGTAGCCGTGCAGCTTGAAGGTTCTGTAGAGCGACGGGTTGGCGAAGCCGACGCGACTGCCTTCGACTTGGTCTACCTGCCCGAGAAACGCCGCCGTCGCCGGCGCTGCCCATGACGTCCCTCCGATGACTCCCCAATTCCCATTGAGGTAGAACGCGTCCGGGAAATATGGACCGGACACGTCGGGGATGTTCCGCGTCGTCGTCGAGAATACGCCGGCCAGGCCGACTTGATAGTGCGGGATCGGGAAGATGTCTGATGGGCCGCCGCCAGAGCCCGAATCCTCATGCTGGCTGATGAGATTGCCATTCGCATCGATCGAAGGATCGACGCCGCCGACCGACGTGAAGTAACGCGTGACGGCAGGGACATCCTGGCCGGTTCCATCCGCGCACTTACCGCCGCGGCCGAAGTCGCCGGTGCTGGCGACGAAGCTGATACCTTCGGCAGCGCCTTCTTTCGTGATCGTCGTGATCGTGTCGATGACGCTTTGTGCGACGTCGTCCTCGCAAAGACCGAAGCTCGAGCTCACGACCTCTGCGAGATCGTCGGACACGGCCTTCGCGTACGCGTCCGTGATCTCTGTCCACGTGAACGCCGCGCCGAAGTTGTACACGTACATGTCGGCCCCAGGATCCATGGCGCCGACGGTCTCGGTGTCGAGCGTGGATTCGACGCTGTTGTTCGGGTCGTACGGCTGGCCGCCATCGACTGGGACGTGCACGACCTTGCCCTTGCGCTGGATGTTGAAATACGCGGTGAACGCGTTGAGATCGTTGTCCGAACTATCGTAGTCGATCGCGATCGCGACCGCTTGGCCGTGACCGCCGAAGCCATGCTGAACGGGATAATTGTACGCTTGCGCGATCGCGAATGGACCGTAGCCGCCACGCGGGCCTTTAAGCGGGGGCCCGAGCTTGTCGGGCAAGCCGTCGCTCTTGGCGAGTATGTGATCGGTCGTCGGACCGTGCAAGTCATCGAAACCGATGACGTCGCGGACGGCTCCGCCCAGCGCCCCCGGCACATACGCCGGCGTGACGTTCGCGTAACGGATGCCGCTTGCACCGGCTTGTCGAACGGCGTCGATTCGCGTGTTGAAATACCGCTCGACGACCGCCGCGGATGCACGCGCGTGGAGGATGGTGCCGTCGGGCGACGCGCTCACGGAAAATCCAGCGCGCGTGAGCAGACCGGTGACCTGTCGCTCGGCCTGAGCGCTTGGCGCGAACGCGGCGCGGAACTGCGCGCTCGTCAAGAAATGGCGGAAGAACGGCGATGACGGGTCGCTGACCGCGTCGACGAATTGATCGAGCTGGGCGTCATTCCTGAAGCGCATGACGACCGAGAGCGTGATCGGTTGCGCCGCCCCGACTCTCCCGAGATCGGTGAGGCCGGCGCTACGCGGCGGTGCGACGATCGCTGCGTACGGCGCAGCGGATGCAGCGGCCGTCATCGCGATCACAGCGGCCGACGCCGCCGTCAAGAGCAGTGCCAAAGAGGTTAGCCTACGCATCGTTCCCCCTCCGTGTCAGGCGAAATCGCATTGATAAGTGCGCTCGTGTTCGGACGGCGACGTACCGCTCCTGTCGTGTGCGTGACGAACGCGCTGAAAGGCCCAATACTCTAGAGCAATCGAACAATGGGACCATGAAGCGTCGTGGACGCCGGCGCGTCGGCTGGGCGTTGCGCCTCCCAGCTATTTATCTCGTATTGTTCGCTGCGACGTCGCTTTACGCGCTGAACGCGCTTTCAGAACCGTGTCAGGACCCAGACTGCCTCAACACTTTTAACGGGCTGCTCGCCCCAGGGATGCTGCTGCTTCCGTGGATCGACTGGATCCATGCCGCGAACGTTTGGATCGTCTACTGCGTTCCGCTGGCGCTCAACGCGCTGATCCTCATGGGTGTCGGCATCCTCATCGACAAGCGCGCACGCGGAACTTGACGATCCTCGTCACGAGCGCGAGCGGCAACGGTTTGTCGAATGGGAACTGGATCGAGCCCTTTGCAAATCTGTAGCTCGATAGCTCGTCCTTGAAGTGCGCGACGCCGCCGGCGCCAGGATAGAACCCGATGTGGTTCGAGAACGCGGCGTACCAGACGAGCATGCGGTTCATCTTGAACGCCGGGATGCTATAGCTAATGGTCTCGGTCGCGCTAGGCGCGGCTTTGCGGATCGTCGCGCGCATCTGCTTCAGCCTGCGCCGCACGTCCGCCGGAAAACCCGCGATGTAGTCGTCAACGGTTTTCGAAGCCCTTTCCGCCATAGTTGAATGTCACCTCACGATGCCCGACCTTCGCGGCGCGGACGAGCCTCCCCCGGGGAGCAGCAGAGCGATACGGCAAAGCACGGACGATGATCAAAATGCTCTTCCTTTGTCCGCTCATAATAGTCTCCAGGTCGATCGCGTCTGCGGCGGCACCCGCGCCGGCTCCGAAAGAGACGGAGCCGCCCGGGCTCACGTCCGGAGTGCTTGCGAATCGTTCATTTCTCGTGTCGACGTCCGAGGGCGCTGGAATCGCGCGCTATTTCGGCAACGGATCGCTCGACGGCTCGCGGACCGCGACTCGCGCAATGATCATCGTCCACGGCGTCCTGCGCAACGCGGATACGTACTTCGCAACCGGTGAGCTCACGCTGCGCGCGGCGCATGCGGACGACACGCTCCTCATCGCGCCGCAATTCGTCGAAGCGGTCGACCTCAAAGGTCACGACGTCCCGGCGACGACACTTCGCTGGAGCGACGATTGGGCCGATCAGCACCTACTCGGTCTTCGACGCGATGCTCGAGCGGCTCGCCGATCGGACGCGATTCCCCAAGCTCACGTCGATCGTCGTCGTCGGTCATTCCGCCGGAGGCCAGATCGTTCAGCGCTACGCTGTTGTCGGTAATGGTCCGAGCCTCATCGCGAACAGCGGCGTGCGCGTCCATCTCATCGTCTCAAACCCGTCCTCATACCTCTACTTCGGCGGGCAGCGCCCGTACGCGCACAAGGGCTGCGCCGATTTCGATCATTGGCGCTACGGCTTCATCGACGCTCCGCCCTACGTCGATGCCTCCTCAGCTGCGTACGAACAGCGTTATATCGCGCGCGACATCACCTACCTGCTCGGGACCGCCGATACAAATCCGCGCGAGTGGGATCTCGACACGTCGTGCGCCGGCGAATCCCAAGGACCGCATCGTTTCGCTCGCGGCAAGGCGTACGCCGCGTATCTGAAGCGACGCCATCCCGCCGGCACGGCGCAGGATTACGCGTTCGTCCCCGGCGTCGGTCACGACAACCGGAAGATGTTCACATCGGCATGCGGGATCGCCGTCATCTTCGACAGGCCACGATCGGCGTGTTCGGTGGCTCATAAGATCTGACGCACGCGCTCGACGAGAAGCTTAGTCGTTGTCCGGGGGCTCCGCCCGCCAACTATTCATGATCTGCGCTTTTGAGTAGAGCGTCGTCACCGGTTTGTACGGGAGCGGCGTTTGGTTGAAATCAAAACAGTCGGATAGGTCATCGGCGCGCGCGTCGGTATAGCCAAGCGAGCCGAGACTCCAGTTGCCTTCGATGAAGCGCAAGAGGCTGCCGAATTCGTGCGGCACCTTCGAGACGTAGCCCGCCTTCGCGTACGGCGAGATGACGATGAGCGGCACGCGAAACCCTAACTCGTAACTGTTGTAGATCGTCGGCGCGACATGGTCGTACCACCCGCCCCAGTCATCCCAGGTCACGAAGACCACGGTGCTGTTCCAGTATCGGCTCGAGCCGACTGCGTTGACGACATCGCCCACCCACGACGGTCCTGTGTTCGACTGCGATAATGGGTGATCGGAATTCGCGCCCGTCGGCACCACCCACGATACGGCGGGAAGCGTTCCGCGGGAGATCGCGTTGAAGATGTTCGTCTCAGGCACCGACACTTTCGACCAATCGGACCCGAATCGGATATGGCGTATCGCCTCCGGACCCGTCCATAAGAAGAACGGCTCCGGCGTGAAGTATCGCCACGAAACGCCCTTCCCATCGAGGAGATCCGGCAGCGTCGGGTGGTCGAAACACGGGAATATGGTCTGATTTTCGTCGCCCTTCGTGTTGATCAGCGCGACCGTGCTTCCGGGCGGTGAGTCACATCCTGAGTTCTCTTTGCGGACGCCGTCCAGATAGGCGACGTTTTCGGCCGCAAGCAGATCCGTGCCCACCGACGGCGCAGACGTGCCGGAGATGATGTACTGGTGCGCCGGAAAGCTCGGTCCTTCGTTGCTCTGGAACATGTGGTCTGCGAACGTGAACTGCTCGGCGAGTTGGAAGTACGGCTTCGTCTCCGACTGCGGCACGTATCCGTATGCGGGGAAAGGCGGTGCCGTCGATCCGGTTGCCGGATGGACCGGCTCCTTGTCAAAGCCGTCCATCTTTCCACCGTCATATTCCACGACAAAACCGCCAGGGACGCCATCTATTCCGGCATGGCTATGATCGAGATCGTACGGCGCTTCGAGCGGTATGGACTGGAGCGGCACGATTTTTCCGGTCGACGTCTTACCGCTCGTCACCGTGTCCGCACCGGGAAAGCCGTTGAAGAGATCGTCGACCGTGCGGTTCTCTTGGACGATGATGATGACGTGTTTGATCGGCGTTTGCGTGGCGGGCGTCGACACTGGGAGCGGCGCCATCGAACCGCCTCCGCCGCCGCAAGCACTCAGCACGACGCAGGCGGATATCGCTGCGAACGAGGCGACCTTGCGAAGCATGCCCGTTACCCTCATGCCGGTTCGGTAAGTTCCGCCCCGTTTTCAGCATGATACCCTCGGAGCGCACCGACATGATTAGAGGCGCGTTAGTGGCTGATGACGTCTTGATGACCGGCGCAGCGCTCCGGCCAGCGGTCGAAATGAGCAGAATTGAGCCCCGCGGCTCAAGGACGGCTCGCTCGCCGTTTTGAATGCGCGTCATCCACCATTCATCGACCGCCGCGCTGCCTAGCGATGCGGCGCTCTCCGTTGGAGGTCGTAGTCATGCGCATCGAACGTATTCTCGCAGCGGCCGCCGCGTCGACCGCGATCTCGGTTTTCGCCGGTTGTTCCGCGAACTCGACTGTTCAAAGCACGCCTCTCGTCCAGCCGCCCCCAAATGCGACGACGATCCGGCCGGCCACGGCGCAGACGCTCATCTACGCGTGCGAGTTCACAGCAAACGCATGCGTCTGGTACGTCCACGGCATGAATCGAGTCGCCGGTACGCTGACCGGCTTGTCGTTTCCAAGCGGCGTCGGTGTCGACACGGCCGGCAACGTCTACGTCGCGAACTTCGGAGCGCAGAACGTGCCGGTCTACGCGAAAGGCTCGACGATGGTGCTCCGGACGCTCGATGATAGCGGGCATCTGCCCGTCGACGTCAAGGTCGACCCTAGCGGCACCGTCTATGTCGCGAACCTGCAAGACACCAACAGCTCGTCGGGCAGCATATCCGTGTATGCGCCCGGCAGCACGACGATCACGCGCGTCATCACGGATCCGAATTTCGGTACCGTCTCAGGCATCGCGATCGACGAGCACCGCGAACTCATCGCTTGCTACAACAACGCTAATGGCGGTTTCTGCGATGAGTTCGTCCACGCACGAGGACACGGTACGACAGTCGTCTCGAACCCGGGAGCGGCCGGCATGGAAGGCGTTGCGTTTGACAACGCGGGAAACCTCGCGGTCCAAAGCGTGTTGGCCGGCACGCAGTACTTCACGCCGAGCTTCTCTCCGTGCGGCACAGATCCGGTGAATGGCGAGGAGATGTACCTAGCCTTCGACCGCTCCGGAGGCGACATCTACAAGACGAACACGGGCAGCTTCATCGAAGAAGACGCGTACGGGCCTTGCTCCGGGGCGACGCTCGAGAAGAAATACGACGCGGGCCTCAACGGAAACGTGCCCTACGGTGTCGCCGTCGATCCAGCGAGCCGTATCTGAGCGGGAATCAGCTCGGGCGAGAACGGGCCGGATTTTCATAAAAGCGACTGATCAAGGCTTCAGCCGGATTTCAGTCGGTATAGGTATCCTTTCATAGTCGGCGCTCGGCGTTCGAGTTCCGACGTCGGAGGGAGGCTATATGAAAATCACGGCTCTTACACGCCAGCTCGCCACGGGATTTACGCTCGCAGCGCTGGCCGCGGTCGTCATACAAGGTTGTGGCGGTGGCGGTTACGGCGGTGGATCGGCGTACAATCCGCCTCCCCCGCCGCCGCCCAATCCATCGCCTTCGCCTGGGCCGGTCATCCACGTCAATTTCTTCGGCGGCGGCAACGGCTCGATCAACATGGGTGCTCCGTTCAATGTCGTCACCGGCTTCACACAGCAGGCGCACGCACAGGTCATGGGCTTCTCCCCCGGCGAGATGATCACGATCACGAACAACGACACGACCGCGCACACGGTGAACGTGTTTAGCGCGTATCCGACTCCGGGTCCGCAAAGCACGGCGACGGACGATAACGGCGGTACCTTCGGCCCCGGCTTTCTGAGCGGACCGATCGCTGCCGGTGGAACGATCGGACCCTTCATGGTGACGAACACAACGGGCAATCTGTTCATCATCTGCGGTATCCACTTCGCGGATGGCATGCAAGACGGCATCGTCGTCCAAGTCGGCGCTACTCCGGGTCCCGAGGCGACACCGGCTCCGCAATCGAGCGGCGGCGGCGGCTGTAAAGGCTACGGCTGCTAGCCAACCACAATCTGTAGCGGTCGAGCTTTAGCTCGACCGGAGACGACCTCGCAGTTGCAAGGCCGCGGCGGTCGAGATAAATCTCGACCGCTCCCTTTTTCTTTTTCGCGATGGATCGGCCGCGGCGGTCGAGATAAATCTCGACCGCTCCCCTTTTTTCGTGATGAATCGGTCGCGTTTGTCGTAATGGATCGGTTGCGTGCTAGAGCATGGCGAGAGCGAGTCGGGCTGCACCCAAAGCCGGTTCGACGTTTTCGTGCAGCGCGATCGGACCGGTTTCGCGCACCGCCCGTTCGACGCCGTCGCGTATCGGCGAAAACGCGCCGAGGATGGAACCGACGAGCAATGTCACAAGTGGCGCGTCGGTCCGGACGAGTGTCGCGACGTAGCGCGCGTCCGCTGCCAGAGCTTCTGCCTCCGAGGCGATGATGCGACCGGCTGCTTCGTCGCCGAGCTGGGCCGCCTGCGCCAAGAGTGGTGCGAGCGATGCGACAAGCGCGACGTCGAACGCCGGCCAGCCGATCTTTTCGAGAATCTCGTTCGATCGACGTACGCCTAAGCGCACGGCGATCGCATCGGACAGCGCGCCGCGCGGCGCATCTCTATCGAGCGCTCGCGCCGTGTGTCTTAGCGCAGCCAAGCCGAGCACGGTGCCGCTGCCCGGATCACCGATGAGCGCGCCGTGCCCGCCGAGGCGCACGGGAGATCCGTCACCGCGTTCGCCGTACACCATGCTCCCCGTGCCGGCTATCACCACCATCGCCGGACGCACGTCAGCAACCACACCCAGCGCTGCGACCGCATCGATGCATACGGCGACGGCGACGCCGGCTGGAAGCATCGCACGTAGGTCCTCTTCTGCCGCGGCGCGCGAATCGGGGTTCCCGATCCCCGCACTGCCAAGGCAAACTGCGCGAACGGAGCTTCCTTCGAGCAAAGGCTCGACGACGGAGGCTACCGCTTGACGCGCTGCGTCTCGGCCGGCGCTCCACGGGTTGGCGCCCGGCGCACGAGCCCGCGCAAGCTCCCGACCACCCGCGTCCACAAGGACGCCGAGCGTCTTCGTGCCGCCGGCGTCGATACCGATCGCGATGCCCTCGCGTAGATCAGCCACGCGAAGGCCGATCGCTCAATGTTGGTATTGGAAGGGTCGCCGAATCGGCGGCGGCTGCGTGAAATCGAACTCGCTCGTCAGATCGCCGAGACCCGGGTAGTCTTCGCGGACATCAGGCCGCGAATCCGGCCGACCGTCCGTGTTCGGATCGATCCGCGACGAACTCAAGAAGACGTCCTCGATGAACTTCAGATACGCGTCGAAGCTCAGCTCTTGATGGTCGATATATCCGTGCTTCGACCACGGGCTGATGAGCAGACCCGGCACGCGAAATCCATAACCGCCCGCGTCGACGTTCGGCGGATTCACCTGATCGAAGAACCCGCCCCAGTCGTCCCAACTCACGAAGATCGCGGTCGTGCTCCAATCGGGACCGTTCTGGACGTCATCGACGAGCTTCTGGACGAATTGCTGACCGAAGTTGACCGGCGTCGACGGATGGTCGCTGTTCCTGAAATTCGGAACGACCCACGAGACGGCCGGCAACGCGCCGCGTTGCGCGGCGCTCTCGAAATTGACGCCCGGCTGGATGTTCGACAGCTGGTTGTCTTCCTTGACGTCGTCGAAGTCGGGCAGCGGATTCCAATCGCTGCCGATGCTGTACGTCTGGAACGGGACCGAGCCTTCCGACGGATCCTCGAAGGCCATCTGCTCGGTGCCCTTATCGGGGTAGACGTAGTAGCCCCAGGAGACGTTCGCGGCGTGGAGCAGCCACGTGATGTCCGTCCACGGGAACTCCGGCGTCTGGTTATAGCTGACGTTGAGGATCGTCGAGCACGTCATCGGGTCGTTCGGCACCGTGCAGCGCGCGGACCAACCCGACACCATATAGAGGTGAGCGATGGCGCTCCACGAGCTCGTCGCCGAATACATCTGGTCTTGGAGCACGTAGTTCTGGGCGAAGCCCCAGTAGATCGGCAGCTCAGCGGCCGTGTGGTAACCCATCACTTCGTCGGGGTTCGGGTTGCGACGGTCCATCTCGGCGTCCTTGATGAATCCGTCCATCTTGCCGTTGTCGCGATCGACGAGGAAATCCGCCTCGCCGTGACCGGCGCCGTAATTTTTGAGCAACGTGTCGTGATACGGATAGATGCACATGCCCGTCTTCGGATCGGGCACGCAGATCGACGGCTTGCCGTTCTTGAACGGAATGCCATGGGCGCCCGGATACGTGCCGAAGAACGTGTCGAACGAGCGGTTCTCCATCATGATGATGACGACGTGTTTGATATGCGAGAGCCCGACGTCGACGCCGCGACCGGGAGTCGTCAGGTTCGACGCGCCCGCCTGTGCGGGCGCGATCGCCGCCACCATCATAGCCGCCACGAGCATGGCTAGTCGTATGCGATCGAGCACGGATCCAGATTTCGCAAACGAAAAGAAGACATCCCGCGGGCGAGTGGTCCTATTTTACGCCGTTCACGAAAACGCTTGGATACCTGTCTGCGCGCGACCGAGGATGAGCGCGTGGATGTCGTGCGTGCCCTCGTACGTGTTGACCGCTTCGAGGTTCATGACGTGGCGGATCACGTGGAATTCATCGCTGATGCCGTTGCCGCCGTGCATGTCGCGTGACATACGCGCGACATCGAGCGCTTTGCCGCACGAGTTGCGCTTCACGAGCGACACCATCTCCGGCGTCGCGGCGTGCTCGTCCATGAGCCGTCCGACCCGGAGCGCGCCTTGTAGGCCGAGCGCGATCTCGGTCTGCATGTTCGCAAGCTTCAATTGTATGAGCTGGTTCGCAGCGAGCGGTCGGCCGAACTGTGAGCGCTCAAGCGTGTAGCGGCGCGCAGCCAGCCAGCAGAACTCCGCCGAGCCGAGCGCGCCCCACGCGATCCCATAGCGCGCTTTGTTGAGGCAGCCGAAAGGACCCGCGAGCCCTTCGACGCCGGGCAGCAGGTTCTCGCGCGGCACGCGCACGTCGTCCATGATGATCTCGCCGGTGCTCGACGCCCGAAGCGCGAATTTCCCCTCGATGGGCGGCGCCGACAAGCCTTTGGCGCCGCGCTCGATGAGAAAGCCACGGATGACGTCGTCCTCATCCTTCGCCCACACGACGAAGAGATCGGCGATCGGCGAATTCGTGATCCACGTCTTCGCGCCGCTCAGGCGGAAGTCGCCGTTCGAGCGGCGCGCGCGTGTGACCATGCTTCCGGGATCCGATCCGTGATCGGGTTCGGTAAGGCCGAAGCAGCCGACGATCTCGCCCTTGCCGAGCCTCGGCAGGTAGCGCTCGCGCTGCTCCTCGGTGCCGTACGCGTGGATCGGGTGCATGACGAGACTCGACTGCACGCTCATCGCCGAACGATAGCCGCTGTCGACGCGTTCGACCTCGCGCGCGATCAGACCATAACTGACGTTGTTGACGCCCGCGCAGCCATACCCGTCGATCGTCGAGCCGAGAAAACCAAGCGCGCCCATCTCGTCGAGGATCTCGCGGTCGAAGCGCTCGCGGCGGTTCGCTTCGAGCACGCGCGGCATGAGCTTCTCCTGGCAATAGTCGCGCGCCGCATCGCGGACCATCTTCTCCGCGTCGCTTAGCTGCGAATCGAGGAAGAGCGGGTCATCCCATCTGAAGACGCTCATGCCGGCAGCACCGCTGTCGCCTCGATCTCGACGAGCGCGCCGTCTTCGACGAGACCCGACACCTCGACGACCGACATCGACGGGAAGTGCCGACCCATGACGGCGCGATACGCCTCCCCGATCGCTCCGCGCTTTGCGATGTACTCGCGCTTGTCGACGACGTACCACGTCAAGCGCACGATGTCATCGGGTTTACCGCCCGCCGCGGCGACGATCGAGACGACGTTTGACAGCGCCGCCTTCGTCTGGCGCGGCAGGTCGTCGCCGGCGAGGCGCAGCTTATCATCCCAGCCTATCTGACCGCTGACGAAGAGGAGCGTACCCGACGCGGTCACGCCATGTGAGTAACCGGCTCCTCGAGGCCAGCCGGCGGGTTCGACGACCTTCATCTACTGGCTGTCTCCTCGCGCAGCTTGAAACGCTGCAGCTTCCCGGTCGCTGTCCGCGGCAGCGCGCTGACGAATTCCATCGCGCGCGGATACTTGTACGGCGCGATCGTCGCCTTGACGTGATCTTGCAGTTCTTTCACCATCGAGGGGCTTGCCTGCGAACTCTCGCGCAGCACGACGTACGCCTTGACGATCATTCCCCGCTGATCGTCGGGGATGCCGACGACCGCGCACTCGAGGACGGCGGCATGCGCGAGCAGAGCGAACTCGACTTCCGGACCGGCGATGTTGTTGCCCGCCGAGACGATCATGTCGTCGGTGCGCGCCTGATACCAGAAATAACCGTCCTCGTCCATCGAATACGCGTCACCGGTGAGATTCCAGCCGCCGACGACGTACGTCTTTTGCCGTTCGTCCGCGAGGTAGCGGCACCCGGTCGGACCTTTGACGGCGAGCCGGCCGACGACGCCGGGTTTCGCGCGCTTGCCGTCGTCGTCGAGCACGCACGCGGTGTATCCGGGCACGGCTTTGCCGGTCGATCCCGCGCGGATCTCGTCGCCCGAAGCGCCGATGAAGATGTGGAGCATCTCCGTCGAGCCGATGCCGTCGATGATATCGATGCCCGTCGCATCTTTCCAGGCCGCGCGGGTCGCGCTCGGCAGCGCCTCGCCCGCGGAGACACATTTCTTGAGGCTCGCGATGTCGGCGTTGCCGACGAGCGGCGTCAACGCCCGATACATCGTCGGCGCGGTGAAGCACACCGTCGCCTTGTAGCGCGCGATCGCGTCGAGCAGCAGCTCGGGCGACGTCTTCTCCAGCTGCAGCGCTGCGGCGCCCGCGCGCAGCGGGAAAAGGAGCGCGCCCCCGAGCCCGTACGTGAACGCGAGCGGCGGCGTGCCGCAGAATACGTCGCTTGCATCCGGGCGCAAGACGTGCTGCGAAAATGTGTCGCACACGGCGAGGACATCGCGATGGAAATGCATCGTGCCCTTCGGCACGCCCGTCGTACCCGACGTGAACGCGATCATGCAGACGTCGTCGGCTGCCGTGTCGACGGCCAGGAAGGATGCCGGTTTCGCAAGCATCGCCGCTTCGAGGGAGTTCCCCGTTGGCCCGCTGTCACCGTAGTAGACGATCCGCTCGAGATCCGAGCAGCGCTCCTTCGTCGTTTCGAGGTCGGCTGCAAGGCCCGCTTGGCAGATCGCTGCGCGGACGCGCGCCTTGCCGACGACGTCGGTGAGCTCTTTGACGCGCAGCAGGGGCATCGTCGTCACGGCGATGCAGCCCGCTTTCATGACGGCGAGCCACGCGGCGACCATCGTCGCATCGTTGGGACCGCGCAACAGCACGCGCGAGCCGGGCACGCAGCCGAGCTCGTCGACGATGACGTGTGCGATGCGATCGGTTCGCTCGAGCAGCTCGGCGTAGGTCAGACTTTCCTTCGGCGTGACGATCGCGGGTCGGCCGCCGTGCTTGGCGCGCACGTTGACGTCGAGCAGTTCCACACCGCAGTTGAGCCGTTCGGGGTATTGCAGTTCCGGCAAATCGAAGCGCATCTCCGGCCATTGCGAACGCGGCGGCAAATTGTCGCGCGCGAACGTGTCGATGTGCGCCGACTGCGTCATCGACCGGCCGCCTGGCCGTCGTCCGACAACTCGTGGCGGCCGACGATCAGCTGCTGCACTTCGGTGGCGCCTTCGTAGATGCGAAGCGCGCGGATGTCGCGATAGAGACGTTCCACGACGTTGCCCCGCACGACGCCGAGCCCGCCGTGGATCTGCACCGCGCGGTCGATGACCTTCTGTGCCGCCTCGGTGGCGAACATCTTCGCGATGGCAGCCTCTTTTGTCACGCGGCGCTGCGTCGTATCGCGAAGCCACGCCGCCCGGTAGACGAGCAGCGCGCTTGCATCGACGAGCGCGGCCATGTCGCCGATCGCCGCCTGCGTCAGCTGGAAGTCGGCGAGGGTCTGTCCGAACATGCGACGGCTGCGTGCGCGCATCACCGCTTCATCGTGTGCGCGACGCGCGAAACCGAGCGCCGCCGCAGCGACGGACGGTCGGAAAAGATCGAGCGTCTCCATCGCCACTTTGAAACCGTCCCCTTCGGCGGCGATCCTGGCCTTTGCGGAGATCCGGCAACCGCGCAGTCGCATCGTCGCGAGCGGATGAGGCGCCATGACCTGGATCCGAGCTTCGGTTTCAAGGCCCGCCGTGCCGCGGTCGACGATGAACGCCGTAATGCCCTTGCTTCCGGACTGCTCGCCGACGCGCGCGAAGAGGACGTAAAAATCGGCCGCGCCGCCGTTCGACGTCCACGTCTTGACGCCGTCGAGGACGTAGTCGTCGCCGTCGCGACGAGCGGTGGTCGTCAAGGCGGCCACGTCGGATCCGGCATCCGGCTCGGAGAGCGCGAAGGCCGCGACCGCGCTGCCGTCGACGACGCGCGGCAGATATCGATCCTTTTGCTCCGCCGTGCCGCGCAGCGCGATCGAGCAGCTCCCGAGGCCCTCGAGCGCGAACGCGAAGTCCGCGAGTGCGTCGCGGTAGGCAAGCGTCTCGCGGATGATGCAAAGCGATCGGCAATCCACCGCCGGCGAGACGCCGCCGTGCGACGCGGGGACGCAGTAGCGAAGCCACCCGCCTGAGGCGAGAGCTTGTACGAGCCGCCGGACGGCAGCGTCGATGTCGTCCGGCTCTGTGCCGTCGACGAGGGTTTTCGCCGCCCATGACTCGACGCCGTTCGCCAGCTCGCGGTGCGGCTGGTCGAGCCACGGCCACTCGAAGCGATCGGCAGCCGCCATCAGTCGCCCTCGAAGCGCACGGCGCGCTTGGCGGAGAACGCTTCGAAGGCTCGACGGAAATCGTTCGTCTCCATGAGCAGCGCCTGTTCGCGCGCCTCCTCATCGATCGCGTCGTCGATACCCATCGACCATTCGCGGTGGATCATCTTCTTCGTGACAGCGTGCGCGAGGGTCGGCCCCGCGGCAAGATCGCGCGCGCACTGGGTCGCTTCGGCGAGCACGGCCTCGGGCTCGCTGACGCGATTGTAGAATCCCCACGCGAGCGCCTCGTCGCCGGGCATCGAGCGGCCTGTGAACAGCAGCTCCGCCGCCCGGCCGGCGCCGATGATGCGCGGAAGGATGCTGCACGCGCCCATGTCGGCACCAGCAAGGCCGACTCGGACGAAGAGGAACGCCACCTTGCTTCGCGCTGTGCCAAACCGCAGGTCCGACGCCATCGCCAGGATAGCGCCGGCGCCCGCACACGCGCCGTCGATCGCCGCGACGATCGGCTGCGGGCACGCGCGCATCGCCTTGACGAGTTCGCCCGTCATCTGCGTGAAACGGAGCAGTTCGTCCGGCGTCGACTTCGTCAGCGGACCGATGATCTCGTGGACGTCGCCGCCCGAGCAAAAATTGCCGCTGGCGCCGGTGAGCACAACGGCTTTGATCTTGTCTTTCAGATTTGCGAGCGAACGGAACGCTTGGATTAGCGCGTGGTAGCCCTCGAACGTGAGCGCGTTCTTCCGCTCGGGCCGGTCGAGCGTGATCGTCTCGACCGCACCGTCGATCGACCAAGTGAATTGCCCGGCGTGTTCCTGATGCAGGCTCATCCGGTGCGCTCCCCGTTGCGCGACGCAGCGTGGCGCTTCAGCTTCGCGAGCGGTTCGAACAGTTGCGACTGCTCGCGTTTCGACAAGCCGGAAAAAAGCGAGATGATCCAACGCTCGTGCGCGCGCGCCATCTCGGCGAAGGCGCGTTTGCCGGCGCTGGTCAGCCTCACCGTGAATGCCCGGCGATCGCCCCGAACCGCATGCCGCGCGACGAGGCCCGCGGCCTCGAGCTCGTCCGCGATCCCCGTGACGTTGCCGCCGGTCACCATCATGCGTTCGGAGATCTCGCCCATCTTCAGCCCCGCCGGATTGCGTTCGAGCTGCGCCATGAAATCGAATCGGGGCAGCGTCGTGTGGAACTCCCTGCGCAAACCTCGCCGGACCTGCTGCTCGATGAGATTCGAGCACGACAGGATGCGCAACCAGAGGCGCAGCGCCTGATGGTCGTCGCGCCGAGCTCGCGATTCGTGATCGAGCGACTCCATGCGCTGCATCAGATCGGCCCGACCGGCGCGGCGGCTCGCGAAAGGTTGCGCTCGAGCTGCGATTTGCCTTGGAGATACTGCACGGGCCACTGCTGGTCGGCGTAGCCGAGCGCCGCCGCCGCGTGGAGCGTCCAATAGGGATCGGCCAGATGCGGGCGCGCAAGCGCGCACAAGTCGGCGCGTCCGGCGGCGATGATGCTGTTGACGTGGTCGGGCTCGAAGATGTTCCCGACCGCCATCGTCGCGATGCCGACCTCGTTGCGGATGCGGTCGGAGAACGGCGTCTGGAACATGCGGCCGTAGACCGGTTGCGCGAGCCGCGACGTCTGGCCGGCCGATACGTCGACGAGGTCAGCGCCGGCCGCTTTGAACATGCGCGCGACCTCGACCGAATCTTCCGGTGCGATGCCGCCGGGCACCCAATCGGTCGCCGAGATGCGGACGGACATCGGCTTATGCTTCGGCCACGCCGCGCGCATGGCGCGGAAGACCTCGAGCGGATAGCGCATGCGGTTTTCGAGCGATCCGCCGTATTCGTCGGTGCGGTGATTCGAGAGCGGCGTGATGAAGCTTGAGAAAAGATAGCCGTGCGCGCAATGCAGCTCGAGCATGTCGAAGCCGCACGCCTCGCCCATCTCGGTCGCACGGACGAACTGGCCGCACACGGCATCCATGTCGGCGCGCGTCATCTCTTTCGGCAACTGATTGTTCGGCCCGGAGCGCATCGCCGAGGGCGCGATGAGCGGCCAGTTGCCAGACTCGAGAGGCTCGTCGCCCTCCTCCCAGCCGAGTTGAGTCGATCCTTTCGGTCCTGCGTGACCGAGCTGCAGCGCGATCTTCGCGGGCGTGTAGCCGTGGACGAATTCGACGATGCGCGTCCACGCGTCGACGTGCTCTTCCTTATACATGCCGGCACAGCCGGGCGATATGCGCGCGTCGTCGGCGACGTTCGTCATCTCGGTGAAGACGAGCCCCGCGCCGCCTTGCGCGCGCGCGCCGAGATGGACGAGGTAGAAATCGCCGGGAGTACCGTCGATCGCGCTATACATGGCCATCGGCGAGACGACGACGCGGTTGCGGAGCTCGAGCTCGCGCAGCTTGAACGGGGTGAACATCGGCGGCGCGGGCTTGCTCTTCGTCTCGCGCTTTGGCACGCCGTTCGAGGAGACGTTCGCGATCCGCGCTTCGACGCCGCGCACGAAATCGGCGTCGCGCAGGCGGAGATTCTCGTGGCCGAAGCGCTGGCTGCGCGTGAGCAGACTGTATGCGAACTGCGTCGGATCGAGCGTCGTGTATCGGGAGACGTGCTCGAACCATTCCATGCTGTTGCGCGCCGCGCTCTGAAGCTTGAGGACTTCGGTGCGGCGCTCGTCCTCGTAGATCTCGAAAGCTCGCTCGACCGAGGGCGCCTCGTTGAGCGCACGGGCAAGGACGATCGCGTCTTCCATCGCGAGCTTCGTGCCCGAACCGATGGAGAAATGCGCGGTATGGGCGGAGTCGCCAAGGAGCACAGTATTGCCGCGCCGCCAAGTCCCGTTGCTGACGCGGATGAACTTGATCCACGGTGATGACAGGTGCGAGGCGTTGCTAAGAAGCTTGGCGCCGCCGATGTAGCGCCCGAACAGTTCTTCGCAAAACGCGACCGTTTCGGCGGCGGTCCTGCCTTCGAGGCCTGCTTTCTTCCACGTCTCCTCGCGGCACTCGACGATGACCGTGCTCGTGTCTTTGTCAAAGCGGTATGCGTGCACTTGGAACCAACCGGCCGGCGTCTCTTCGAAGACGAATGTGAAGGCGTCGAACAGGTGGCGGGTGCCGAGCCAGACGTACCGGCAGCGCCGCTCGTCGAGCTGCGTCTGGAAGTCGGCGGCATGCTGCCGCCGGATGACGCTGTTCGCGCCGTCGGCGATGATGACGACGTCGTACGACCCCGCGAGGCTCTCGTCGCCGTCGATCTCGGATTGGAAATGGAGCCCGACGCCGACCTCTCGAGCGCGTTCTTGGAGGATGTTGAGGAGCTTCTTGCGCGCGATGCCGCTGAACCCGTGGCCACCGGAGCGCAGCACCTGCCCGCGGAAGTGTATGTCGATGTCATCCCAATGGATGAAGTCGTCGACGATGCGCTGATGGGTCTTCGGATCGGCGACGGCGAGATTGCCAAGCGTTTGATCCGAGAAGACGACGCCCCAGCCGAACGTGTCGTCGGGCCGGTTGCGCTCGAAGACGTCGACGACGTGCGATGGATCCGCACGCTTCATCAGGAGCGCGAAATAGAGCCCCGCCGGACCGCCGCCGATGACCGCGCTGCGCATTTTCAGCCTCAATATATGAGACCTAAACCAAATCCCTGCTTTGCCTTAGAATGTGGTATTCCGAGCGAAGCTCGGATGAGTGGGCGCGCGCCGAGCTGCGCTCGGCATACCACATCTAACGGATTCAGCGGTTACATCGCAGGCAAGACTGTCGAGGCCGAGAGCGCCCGGCTGACGATCGCTCGCGCCTGCTCGAAGTTCGCTGTCGTCGCCTCGTCGTAGCCGCCACGGGCGAGTGCGGCATCGAGTCGCGTCTCCAGCTCTGCGAGGTGATGGCGCGCCAGGCCGCTCGCGTCGAGCGGCGTGCCCGGATCCGGCCTGAGCATGACGTGGGCGAGCAGATCGGCATAACGCAGCTGCAGCACCCGATGGACCTCAGGCACGGTGGTCACGCCCCGAGCCGACAGATCGCCCCAGATCGCCGAATCGCACCAGTCGAAGAGATCCGCGAGCCGCATCGTCGCTCCCGGCCTCGGCGATCGCGCGTCGAGCGAGTCGAGGCGTTCGAGGACCGTGGGCTGCCACATCTGATCGAGTAAGAAGATCTGGTTGTTCTCGACGAACTCCTCGACGGGGAAGTCGAGCCGCAGCCCTGCGTTCGGATCGCTTTCCCAGTGATTGAAGCGCGAGTCGCCGAGCCGGTTCAGAAGATCCGGCGAAAAGCGGAGCGCGTCGTCGTCGAATACGTTCGTGGCGAGCAGCGAGAACGCGTGCTGTTCCACCGGACGCGATACGGGCGTGAACGGCACGGGGCTGCCTGGATCGCCGCGGTGCGCGCGCGAGAAATATTCGCCGGCGATATAGTGCGTCGCCAGATACGCCGCCGAAAACGTGTTGGCGAGCGAGATGATGAAGCCGCGGCGCACATCCGCATAACTATGGCCTTTGAGCGGCAGCCGCGCCGGCATGATCGAGAGCAACCGATGATCGATCATGAATTCGTCCGAGACGTAGGCGAGCGGATCGCTCGACAGATCGAATTGCTCGACACGTGGGTCTGACGCGAAGCCGTCGAACCATTCGTCATCCTCGTCGGTGCCGAATACGAGGTCCGACCTCGTCGCCTGCGATGCAAGCGAAGAAAGCGCCGCCTTGTCGTCCTCAGGCGACTTGCCGGACAACTGTCCGTAGCCGTACTTGATGTTGAAGTAATCCCACGGTCCGAGGACGGTCTGGAAGTACAGACCTTGCGGCTGCCCATGCGGCGACAGGTTCACGGGCGTGTAATCCATGACCGACCCCGTGAGCCCATGCGCCGCTGTGAAGCTCGCCGAGTGCAGCTGCCCATGCGTGTAGACGGTCGAGGCGGCGAAGTTGTGGCGCAGGCCGAGATCGTGACCCGATTCGTGAAGTACGATCGACTGCAAAAATCCGTCGACGAACTTCTCCGGCGGCGGATCGCCGAAGCGTGCACCGCTGTCCATCGATAGCGCGAGGGCCGCCCACGCGGCGTGTTCGTGTTCGCCGTAACCGTAGTCGCAATCGTGGAGCACGCACTGCGCGCGCTGCGCGTTCGACATTCCGAGGGTGGGATCGATGAGATCCGCGGCTTGATCCGCGCCGAAGCGCACGAGGTTCGCATCGATGACGACATCGGCTCGGAAGATCTCGCCGGTGCGAGGATCGGCAAACGACGGACCGTAGGCGAAGGCGTCGTACGGACTGACGACCCAGCGGACGACCGAGTACCGCGCATCGTCTGGATCCCACGACGGATCATTTGGCTGCTGTCGCACGACGATCGCGTTCGTTATGCCGATCGCGGCGAACGCTTTATTCCACGTCAGCAGCGCGTTTCGGATCGGCGCACGGTACTTGTACGGAATGTCGTTGGAAAGGTAGTAGACGATAGGGTTTTTCGCCGGCGATACACGCGCGCTCGGGTCGGTCTTCTGAATGTTCCAGCGATCGATATAGCGGACGAAGCTCGTCTGCGTCTCCGGATCGTCGTACTGCCGCATCGCGGTTATGAAGTACCCCATGCGATCGTCGGCGAAGCGCGGTTTGTAACCGTCGTTGGGCAGTTCGACGATCGAATAGTGGACGCGCAAGAACAGACTGCGCGAATCCGGCACCGTGTCCGTCGGGCCGGCGTTGAACGACGACATCGTCAGATCGGCTTCGAGATCGACGTTCTTCGGGAACGATTTCGTCGGTCCGAAGTAGCTCAAACGCGAGTCGAGGTGATAGCGTGCAACCGGTCCGAATGAAATGCCGCCCTGGGGGTTGATGATGTCGGTGAGGTCGAGCAAGTCGCTGAGGAATACGGTCGCGCCGAACACGACGTCGCCGCTGTCTTTGTTGATGGCTGTGATCGGCGACGCGTCGACGACCGACTGCGGGTACGACAGGGCTACCGCGAGCGCGGCAGGCGTATTGGCTCGCGCCGTCGCGTGCGAGTTCTGCTCCGTCGTATAGACGGTCGGACCGTTGCGGTGGAATTGGACGAGTATCGGATCGAAGTCGATGCCGGAGAAAAGACCGCCGCCGAGACCGCTCGACAGTATCGGCACGAGGAGATACGGTTTGTCGAACTGATCCTTTGACAGTTCGAAATACACTTGCCCCGCTTTTCGCCACACGGTGAACAATCCGGGCTGCGGCGACGCGCCGGTCGTGAAGCGATCGTACGACATCACTCCCTCGTCGCTTCCGGGCGGCGGCGGCGCCGGCACGATCGTCGTCTGGACTGTGCCGTTAGCATGGCCGGGCGACGCAGCTGCCGTCGGGCTCGGAACCGGGCTTGGAGCCGGCGACGGAGGTGCCGATGCAAGCGCGGCAATAGCACCGCAACCCATGATAAAGGCGGCGAACGCCGCCGCAACTGACCGTCGTCGCACTAGAGCGGGCCTTTCTAAGGAAGATGGCGAGCCCCGCGCGAGGCTACGACCGCGCGAAAGCGCCGACCTTTGTGGTATGATGACGTCGCCGAGCGCGCTGGACGATCGCGGCCGAACGCCGAGGAAAGTCCGGGCTCCATCGGGCACGGGTGCCAGCTAACGGCTGGTCGAGGCGACTCGAAGGAAAGTGCCACAGAAACAAACCGCCACCGCTTTGCGCGGTGGTAAGGGTGAAATGGTGCGGTAAGAGCGCACCGGCGGGAATGGAAGTTCCCGGCCGGGCAAACCCCACCCGGAGCAAGACCAGTGGGATTCGCCGCAAACGCGGCGCGGGCTGCCCGCCCGACCCACGACGCGTCGCACGAGACATCCGGCGACGGATGTCCTAGAGAGATGATCGTCGACCGCGAGCGATCGCGGCCACAGAACCCGGCTTACAGGCGCGTCTCGGCAATTTGACTGCGCAAATGAGTTGTAGCGGTCGAGATTTATCTCGACCGCCGCGATCAATCCGCTGCTAAAAGCGATCGCTACTTGCGGCGGCGTGAGATCGATTTGCGCGCCGCGAAACCCTCATCCATCCCGTGCCAGAATCCGATCGTCTGCTCGTCCATCTTCCAGCACAGATTGATGAGCTGACCGTTGCGGAGCGCGGGGAAGTCGACGAGCCCGAGATCGAGGTCCTTGACGATGCAGCCGTGTTTGTGCACGGTCTCGATGAGCCCGAGCACGGCCTCTTGCATCTCTTCTGCCTGCCGAGCTTGCGTCGCGGCGCGCTGAGCACCGCCGGCGTCACCGGCCATCCGCTGCGCGGTATCCGCTTCGAGCAGCTTGATCGCGAGATCGCGGCGTCGACGGACGAGGTCTTCCAACAGGGGCCGGACGACAGGTATGAGTGCGTTAGCTTCTTCGAGACGGAAGACTTTCATCGCCGGGTGTTTTCTCGACCGGCGCGGCCGAGCCTTGCTCGTCGGCGCGCCGGACTAGCGGCGGGTCTCCGTCCGCCGTTTCGCTAACATATGACACGTGAGCGCAAAGCACGTCGAAGGCGTCGAGCCCGCGGGCGGTGACGGCCAACGGCCCGTCGCGCACACGCATTTCGTCATCGTCACCGGGTTATCGGGCGCCGGCAAGAGTCAAGCCGCCAAATGCCTCGAGGACCTCGGGTATTTCTGCGTCGACAACCTTCCCCCCAGCCTCATACCGAAATTCGCCGAGCTCTGCTCGAATAGCCGGAATCTGCGCAAGGTCGCACTCGTCCTCGACATCCGCGGTGAGGAGATCTTCGGCGACGACCTCGCCGAACAGTTGCGCTCGCTCGACCGCGAACGCATCGCGCACCGCGTCATCTTTCTCGACGCCGCCGACGACGTTCTCGTCCGCCGATTTTCAGAGACGCGCCGCAAGCATCCGCTAGCGGGCCGCGGCGGCGCGCAAGGCGCCCGCCTCGTCGACAGCATCGTCGCCGAGCGCGAGGAACTCAAGTCGATCCGCGACACCGCAGACGTCATCATCGACACGTCGAAGCTGACGCTCTCCGCCCTCAAGGAAAAACTCGGTCACGCCGTCGCTGGCGACCAGCACGTCGAGTCGATGACCGCCTCGATCGTCGCGTTCGGCTTCAAGTTCGGCATCCCGCTCGACGCCGACATGGTCTTCGACGTCCGCTTCCTGCCGAATCCGAACTACGTCGACGAGCTCCGGCCCCTCACCGGCTCGCATCCCAGTGTCGCTGCTTTTCTCGAGAACTCTGAAGAAGTGCAGTCGTTCAAGCACGAGCTCTTCCGCTTCATCGACTATCTCGTGCCGCGTTTCGTCCGCGAGGGCAAGGCGCACCTGACGATCGGCATCGGCTGCACCGGCGGACGCCACCGCTCGGTCTATTTCGCGAACGAACTCGCCGCTCATCTGCGCGCCGCACGCATCGAAGCATTCGTGGAGTATCGCGATGTTCAACGGTGACGGCCGCGCGGCGCTCACGCGTATGTCGCGATGGTTGCTGCCGGGGATGCAGGTCAAGCGCTGGCTCTTCGTCGCGGTCCTCGGCGTTTTCATGTTCCTCGACGGCTTTGGCCGCGTCCTGAATTCGCACGATTTCAACTTCCACGTCAACGAGACGATTGACCGCATCGTCGTCCAAGACGCGCAGCTCGAGCCTTCGACGCTCCAATGGATCTTCATGATCGTCGGCGTCATCCTGATCTACCTCGGCTTGCGCCAGTGGATGCGCTCGATCGTCTACGCGCTGAGCCCGCAGGATAGCCAGCGGCTCGTCGAGGTCATCTACGAGCGTCGCCAGCTCGACCGCGGCACGCGCATCGTCGCGATCGGCGGCGGCACCGGCCTCTCGACCCTCTTGCGCGGGCTCAAGGAGTATACCGCGAACCTCACCGCGATCGTCACCGTCACCGACGACGGCGGTTCGAGCGGCCGCTTGCGCCAGGAGCTCGGCGTCTTGCCGCCTGGCGACATACGCAATTGCCTCGTTGCCCTCGCCGACAGCGAGTCGATGATGACCGACCTTTTCCAGTATCGATTCAACGAGGGCAACGGTCTCGTCGGCCATTCGTTCGGCAACCTTTTCATCGCCGCGATGAGCGGCATCGCCGGCGACTTCGATCGCGCGATCAAGGAGAGCAGCAAGGTCCTTAACATCAAGGGTCGCGTGCTCCCGTCGACGCTCTCGAACGTCGCGCTCGAAGCGACGCTCGCCGACGGATCGAAAGTGCTCGGCGAAACGGCTATCTCTCGCGCCGGATCGCGGATCCGGTCGCTCGCGCTCACCCCGTCGGAGTGCAAGCCGCTCGTCGAAACACTCGAAGCGATCGCAGCGGCCGATGTCATCGTGCTCGGACCCGGTAGTCTCTACACAAGCATCATGCCGAACTTGCTCGTGCCCGGCATCGCTGCGGCGGTCGTTCGCGCGCCGGCGCTCAAGGTATACGTCTGCAACATCATGACGCAGCCGGGCGAGACCGATGACATGACCGCGAGCGATCACGCGCGCGCGCTGCTCGGCGCTGCGACCGGAAGGCTGTTCGACTACGCCCTCGTCAACGTGGAACAACCGCATCGCCTGCTCCGTGCGTATGAATCGGAAGGCGCACATCAGGTCGCGCCGGACTTCGACGTGATCGCCTCGCTCGGCGTCACGCCGGTGCCCGGCCGTTTCGTCAGCGAAGAGCAGCAGGTGCGCCACGACCGCAAGAAGCTTGCGCAGGCGATCGTCAAGCTCATCGTCCAGCGCGGCGGCGCGGCAGGTTTGACGGCCATTCACCACTAGGAATCGATAGTATCTCTTCCGGTACGACCGCGGCGGTCGAGCTAAAGCTCGACCGCTACATGGTTATCAGCGACGAGTCTTTGAGACGGCGGGCGAGGCGTTCGGCGGAGTTCGCCGTTAGTTCGCGAGCGCGACGCATGTCGTCTGCTGACGGCGTTCCCGTGACGAGCGGCTCGGCTGCAAGGAGGTGCAACTTCTCAAGATCGTCGCCGCGAAGGTCGACGGTGCCCGCCACGGCCACGGCGGGGATGCCTCGAGCCGCTGCCGCACTCGCCACCGCGGACGGTGCTTTGCCCGCAAGCGTTTGACGGTCGAGTCGCCCTTCACCGGTGACGACGAGCGAAACGCCATCGAGCCGCTTATCGAACCCGATGACATCGAAGACGAGATCCGCGCCCCGCTCGAGACGCGCGCCGGCGAGCGCGAGAAAACCGGCGGCGATTCCTCCCGCGGCGCCGCCCCCTGGCACCGAGCGGACATCGGCGCCGGACTTCTGGGCGACGACATCTGCGAAATGTGACAGCGCGCCGTCGAGTACCCGGACGTCATCAGGCGTCGCACCCTTTTGCGGTCCGTAGATGGCCGATGCCCCGTTCGGCCCGACGAGCGGATTGTCGACGTCACAAGCGATCTCGATCGTGACGCCGCGGATACGGGCTGCGAGCGCAGAGTCGTCGATCGACTCAAGACGCGCGAGCGCTCCGCCGCCGCGCGGAAGTTCGCTACCACTAGCATCCAAGAAGCGAGCGCCGAGAGCAGATAGCGCTCCCGCTCCCGCATCGTTCGTCGCACTTCCGCCTATCGCCGAGACGATCCGGCGCGCACCCTCGTCGATCGCCGCGGCGATGAGCTCGCCTGTGCCGAACGTCGTCGCGGTCATGGGATCATTCTTGCCCGCAGGAACGAGCACGAGCCCGCTTGCCGCGGCGAGCTCGACGACCGCGGTACGGCCGTCGCCCAACAATGCGAACCACGCATCCACCGGACGTCCATCGGGACCGCTAACGGTGCGAGTCACGCGGCGGCCGCCGACAGCGTCGAGCATCGCGGTCGCGGTCCCATCCCCGCCATCGGCGACCGGCACGACGTCGACCTGAGCGTCTGGCCACACGCGCAGCAGACCGGCGCGCATCGCGTCGCCGGCTTGCTGTCCGGTCATCGATCCTTTGAACTTATCGGGGGCGACGAGGATGCGCATATGTACAGCCGAGCTTCGCTCGGCCTACTACATCTACGCCTTCGCGTGTGCCTTCGAGAGGACTTCGGGATTGAGCGCGGTCGGCGGCGTCTCGCCGGCGAAGAACGCGATGAGATTGCGCGCCGCGATCTCGGCCATCTTGCCGCGCGTCGCGTAGCTCGCGCTCGCGATGTGCGGCAGCAAGACGACGTTGTCCATCGCGACGAGCTCGGGCGATACTTTCGGCTCGAACTCGTAGACGTCGAGCCCCGCACCCGCGATGACGCCGCCGCGCAACGCCGCGACGAGTGCCGCTTCCTCGACGACCGGGCCGCGCGAGGTGTTGATGAGACAGGCGCTCCTCTTCATCTTGTTCAGCGCAGCGGCGTCGATAAGGTGGCGAGTCTCGGGCAGCAGGGGCACGTGGACGCTGACGAAGTCCGAACTCGCCAGGAGCTCGTCGAGTGAGACTCGCCGGACGCCGAGCTCGCGCTCGACTTCAGGCGGCGCCGCCATCGCATCCGAGTAGACGACCTTCATCGAGAAGCCGCTCGCACGTTTCGCCACGCAGCGCCCGATGCGGCCGAAACCGACGATGCCGAGCGACGCATGATGGACGTCGTGGCCGAGCATCTGCATGATGCCCCATCCGCCCCACGTTCCCGAGCGCATGAGCTTATCCGCTTCGACGATGCGCCGCGCTGTCGCCATGAGCAACGCGAACGCGAGGTCGGCGGTCGTCTCGTCGAGGACACCCGGGGTGTTCGTCATGACGACCCCGGCTGCCGTGCCGGCGGGAATGTCGAAGTTGTCGAAACCGACGGCGACGTTGGCGACGATCTTCACGCTTGGAAGCGCTGCCAATAAGGCAGCATCGACTTTTTCAGTCAACAGCGTCACGAGCGCATCTTTGCCTCGCGCCTGCTCGCTGATCTCGTCTCGCGACGGCGAGCGGTCGTGTGGCCACACCGTGACGTCGAAATGCTCGCGCAGCAGCTTCAGCCCTTCGTCGGGGATGACGCGCGTGACGAAGACCGTGGGTCTAGCCAAGCGTTGTGCCTTTGCCGCGGCCGGTGTAGCCGAGCTTGGCGGAAATCTCTTGGGCGGCTTGGACGACCGCTTTGACGATGCGATCGCGTTGGAGGTTCTGCTGGCCGATCTTCGGCACGGCGACCGAGATCGACGCGACCGGCCGACCTGAGTAGTTGAACAGCGGCGCGCCGGCGCAGTAGAGCCCTTCCTCGGTCTCCTCATTGTCCTCGGCATAGCCCTGACGGCGGACCTTCTCCAGCTCCTGGCGGAGCGCGTCCGCGTCCGTTATCGTGTTCTTCGTGAATCGCGCGAGCGGGCGCGCGGCGATGATGCGGTCGGATTCAGCCCGGTCGAGATGCGCGAGGAGCGCCTTGCCGATGGCGGTGCTGTGGAGCGGCTTGCGGGCACCGATGTCGGCGTACATGCGGACGGAGCGTCGGCCGTCGATCTTGTCGATGTAGACGAACTCAGAATCGTCGAGGACGCCGAGAAAGGCCGTCTCGCCGAGCTGGTTGACGAGCTGCTCGAGGTGCGGTTTCGCGGCCGCATGCGCTTCCATCGAGCGTAGGATGCCGCAGCCGACTTCGAAAGCGCGCATGCCGAGCGAGTAGCGGGCGTTGTCCGGGTTCCACCGGACGAACCCGCGCGCGCGCAAGGTCTGCAAGATCCGGTGAACGCTGCTCTTCGAAAGGCCGATCGCCTGACCGAGCTCGCGAACGCCGACTTCTTTCGTCTGGGTCCCGAGATACTCGAGGATGACGAGCGCTCTGTCGACGGAGTTGACCTTGGATTCGCCGCGCGGTTTGGCGGCAGGGTTCAAGTCGCCTGAACTGATGGCCACGATCTCCTCCAGGTCTGGGAGCACGATAGACGACGGGGCGAAATGGAATGCGCCATTCGTGCGCGATGGGACGCTGCAGCGCCCTCGGAACGGGACACATTTTCCGGGATGCTTCGGACGGTTCCTGTTTGCGAAACGCCCGCCAGACGCTCGGGCCGGGGTGATTTACGAGGGAGAGAGGGTGAAGTCGACCTCGTACTGCTTGCCTGCCGAAACCGTGACGTGCTGGTCCGGCGGGTTCTGGTAGCCGCTGGCGGAGCAACTGACGGTAGTCGTCGTCGAGGACGAATCGATCGGCACTTGCGGCAGGGTGTACTTGCCGTTGGCGTCCGTGTGGGTCGTGACGACGAGGTCGGCCGTGACGGTGGCGTTCGCGATCGGCTGGCCGGACGACGATTTGACCACTCCCATGATCGTGCCGTAATTGCCCTGGGGAGCGGCCGGGTTGTTATTGCAGCCGGAGATCGCGAGCGCGGCCACGAGGGCCGAGGCGAACACGCCGGGGCCGACGATCCGTCGAAGAACGTTCACTGTCTGACTCCTGTCAAGCGGCCCTGCTCGATTGCCCCGTGCTGGTAACGTTATGTCGGGCGCCGCCGTCTACTCCGTCTTGCGTTTCCGGATGATCGCGACGTTGTACGACGGGTTGTACGGTCCCAAGTGGACGAGCTCCCAGCCGTCGTTCAGCGCCTGGAGCAGCTCGTCGAGCCATGCACGCGTCTTGCTTTCGCCGGTCAGGACCCCGTATTCATAATCCCCATCGGGTCGGTCCATCATCATCCCTTCCGCGGCGCGATGCCAGGCTGTGCGGCAAGCCGTCTCGTTCCACCTGCCGAATCGACGCGCCCGAAAGCGGCGCTGACTTATGACGTCGTCCGGCGGATGACCCAGACGAACAGCCAGATTCCGACGCCGATGATCGCGATGGTCGCGATGAGATCGCCGATGCCGGCGCGCCCGTTGAGCGCGCCTCCGCAATACGCGAGCGCGGCTCCGAGCGCAAGATCGACACGCGCCATGAGCGACGAGTGTTCGTTGGCGACGTGCTTCATTTCGGCCGCGAGATCCGCGGCCGTCCACGACGATCCTTCGATGATCTCCGCAACGGTGTCGTCGGGCGTCACGAGCACGATGCGTTCGTCGTGCAGGATCGTGTCGGGATCGGATGCGATCGAATGTATGCCCATGCTCCGATCGAAATCGTCGACCGCACCTGCGTCACCGGTGAGCACGCGCCACTGCGGCGACTCGATCCCATATTCGTGTGCGTACGCGGCAAGCACCGACGGCGTGTCGTGCCGCGGATCGATCGTCACTTCGACAAGGCGGAAAGGACCATCGCCGAGCAGCGAATGGACCGCGCCGAATTTGCGCGTTATGATAGGACACGCATCGCGGCAGCGCGTGTAGACGAACGCGACCGCGACCGCATCGCCGCGGAGGTCTGAGAATCCGAACGGCGCATCGCGCTGGTCGAGAAATCGCGTCGCGGGCATCGGATCGCCGGCTTTGACGAGCTGGGCGGGTTGGTCGAAGGGGTTCGGCGCGAGGGTCGGATCGGCCGTCGCCACGGCTGTCGAGCTTAGTGCCAGCGAGAGCGCGAGGGCGCTCGCCCACGTCGCCGCGAAAAGACGCATATGGATGGAGGGTTCGCCCCACCGCCGATGACTCCCGCGCAGCGGCGCGCGTCGCTCGTCATGCGGCCGTGGCGAGACGACGAACGTCGCATCGTCCGGCGCGGCATGCTCGGCCGGTTTCTCATCGCGATCGAGCCAGCGATCATCGCAGTCGTTTTCGGCTGGTTCGGCTACTGGCTCGGGACGCACGGCCGCACCGACGCGACGCACGACGACTGGATCTTCTCCATCATCTTCGTGCCGGGTGCCGTCGTCTTCGCTATCTACGCGGTCGTATTGCTCATCGGACCGCTCCGCGCTCTCCGACAGACGTACGAGCCGATATTCGTCGTCGACGGTTACATCCGAACGCGTGGCCGTGACGATTTTTCGGCCACCGGTTCGAACGGCTACGTCGCCGTGCTCACCGACGAGCATCGCGTCGCATGCGAGTGGGCCGCCCGCGGCAAGGATGAACTGTCTTTCGACGTCCGCCCCGCGATGCTCGAGTTCTCAGAATTCGGTGGCGTCCACGCGGTCGACGGCCATCGCACCGGCGTCCTCCCCGAAGACTTCCCCGTCCTCGGCATCGGCCCGTTCAAGCGATAGCGCAGATGGAGCGACATAAATAGGGAGCGGTCGAGATTTATCTCGACCGCCGCGGTCTTGCCTTTGCGCGATCGGCAACTCGGAAGCTCGTCTCCGGTCGAGCTAAAGCTCGACCGCTCCCTACCTTATGGCACAGATCTTCACCGATCGAGCGGGATCGAGGTCGAGCTATCGACCGGCCAGACATGGAAATGACCGGACTCGAGCGCCGATATCGCGCCCATGAACAAGATCACCGCGAGTCCGACGAGGAAAAATGCGCGGACCGGCGGCGGCATGCCGCGGCTCTGCGGGATCTCGTATTGCGAACCGTCGAGCGTCTCGTCACTCATCGGAGCTCAGCCTTTCGTCGGGCCGGCGATGCCCGGGAATATCCCGAATGCGACGAAGATGACGATGACGCACCCGAGCGCGAGCAACGCGAGCATGATCTTGGTGACGTTATCGTCGAGGCCTTTCTTCGGCCATTCCGCGACGAGCGATAGGAGCGCGGACAAGCCGACGACGACGGCGCCGACGAACGCGATCACGCGGAGTACGACGTCGATATCCATCGTCTACTTCCACACGTAGAGGAGCGAGAAGAGCGCGACCCAGATGACGTCGACGAAGTGCCAGTACAGCGCGCCGGCCGTGAGACCGAAATACCGCTGCTGCGTGTAGGTGCCCCGCTGCGCCTGGATCAGCACGGTGATAAGGAAGATGACCCCGATGAAGACGTGGAAGCCGTGGAGCCCGGTCAGCGTGAAGAACGCCGCGCCGTATATGCTCGACGGCCAGCTCGTGCCGGCGTGCAGCAAGTTGAAGTACTCGAACGCCTGCCCGCCGAGGAAGCCGAGCCCGAGGATGATCGTCGCGATCATGTAGCCGACGAACTTGCGCCGGTCGCCGTGCTTGAAGAACTCCATCGCGTAATGCATCGTCGCGCCGCTGCCGAACAGGACGATCGAGTTGACGCCCGCCATGTAGAGCGCCGCCGGCTCGATGCCGGGCGGCGGCCACGCCATGACAGTGCTTCGCAGGTAGATGTAGCCGTAGATGAACGACGAGAATATGATGACGTCGCTGATGAGGAAGAACAGGAAGCCCAGCAGCCGCTGGTCCCGTACCTCTTGATACGTCGCGTCGTCGACGGTGAGCGCGTGCGTCGCCATTAAGCTGCGTTCGTCCTCATACGATCGGCTTGTAGCTGAGGTCGGCCTTGATCTCCCTATACGGCAACGGCTTGCCGTAATCGTACGGACCCGAGAGCACGACCGGGATGTCATCGAAGTTGTAATACGGGGGCGGTGACGGGATCATCCACTCGAGCGTCCGAGCACCCCACGGGTTCTGGCCGGCCTCGCGGCCCGAGATCGTGCTCTTGATCGCGTTGTACGCGAAGACGAGCATCGACGCGCCGAGCACGAACGCCGAGATCGAGATGAACAGGTTCGTGTCTTGGTATTGCGGATCGTACGTGCTCACGCGACGCGGCATGCCTTCGAGACCGATCCAATGCATCGGCAAGAACGTCGCGTTGAAGCTGACGAACATGAGCCAGAAGTGGATCTTGCCGAGCGTCTCGTCGAGCATGCGGCCGGTCATCTTCGGCCACCAATAGTAGAGGCCGGCGAAGATCCCAAACACGCTGCCGCCGAACAGAACGTAATGCAGATGTGCGACGACGAAGTACGTCGCGTGCTCGTGGACGTCCGCCGGCACCGAGGCGAGCATGATGCCGGTTATCCCGCCAAAGGTGAACGTCGACAGGAAGCCGAGCACGAAATACATCGGCGTCGTCAGGCGGATGTTGCCGCCCCACAATGTCGCGACCCAGCTGAAGATCTTGACTCCGGTCGGGATGCCGACGATCATCGTCAGGATCATGAACGGCAACTGCACCCACGGCGCCAGTCCGCTTGTGAACATGTGGTGCGCCCACACGGCGAACGAGAGCAATCCGATCGCGACGGACGAATAGGCGATCGCCTTATAACCGAAGATCGGTCTGCGACAGAACGTCGGCAAGATCTCCGAGACGATGCCGAACGCCGGCAAGATCATGATGTAGACCGCCGGATGCGAATAGAACCAGAAGATGTGCTGCCAGAGGACCGGGCTGCCACCTTTCGCCGGGTCGTAGAACGGCACGCCGAAGGTACGCTCGATGAGCAAGCCGAGGAGCGCCGCCGACAGATTTGCGGTCGCGATGAACGAGAGGAACGCCGTCACCGCGGTCGCCCAGACGAAGAGCGGCATGCGTGTCCACGTCATGCCAGGCGCGCGCATCTTGATGATCGTGACGAGGAAGTTCAACCCGGTGATCGTGCTCGACACGCCGATGAGGAAGATCGCCATGCACCACATGCTCGTGCCGAACGATTGCTCGAGGCTGATCGGCGGATACTCGGTCCAGCCCGCCTCGGGCGCGCCCCAGATGAAGCTGCCGAAGAGCAGGATGCCGGCGGGCGGGAACAGCCAGAAGCTGAACATGTTGAGCCACGGGAACGCGACGTCGCGCGCACCGATCTGCAGGGGCATGATGAGATTGCCGAACGCGCCGGTGAGGATCGGGATGATGACGAGCCAGACCATCGCCGAGCCGTGGACGCTGTACGCTTCGTTGTACGTCGTGGGGCTCAGCAGCGTGTTGTTCGCCGATGCGAGCTGCGCGCGCATCATCTCGGCGAGCAGTCCGGCGAGCACGAAGAACAGGCCGCTCGTGATGAAATACTGGACAGCGATGACCTTGTGGTCCTGGCTGAAGATGTACTTCTTGATGAACGTGTCGGGCGGCGGGTGGATGTGCCCGTGAGTGACGTGCGCTGTTCCGACGGCGGCTTGCATTCTTTCTCCCGGCCCTATTTCAGCGTCTTCAGGTAGGCGACGAGATCCGCGATGTCTTTCGGGCTCAGTCCGTTCAACTGCGCGTTCGGCATCTGACCCATCGGGCCTGACAGTCCATGTTCGAGGATATCGGCGACGTCCGCCGAGTTCGGCGCCTTGCCGCTCAGCAGCTTGGGATGCGCCGGGTCGTGGAAGAGGTTTGCGAGGCCCGGTCCGACTTTACGCTTATCGAACGGCGCCGCGTTGTGGCACGTCGTGCATCGCGAGTTGAAAAGCTGTTGGCCCGCAGCGGCGTCGCCCGAGGCGAGCACGGCAGCCGTCACTTCCGTCGGCGCGTGCGCCTGCTTCGTCTTCTGAGCGGCGTACCAGGCGTCGAAGTCGCTCTGCGACTGGACGTAGACGTAGCGGTCGCGCATCCCTGAGTGGCCGACTCCGCAGAACTCGGTGCAGATGATCTCGTACTTCCCGACCTTCGTCGGCGTCAACGTCATCGGCACGACCATACCCGGGATCATGTCCTGTTTCATCCGGAAGGCCGGAACCCAGAACGAGTGGATGACGTCGGTCGACGTCACGTCGATCGTCACCGCCACGTCGACCGGGAGGTGGAGCTCGTCGGGCACGGGATCGCGGAGGCCCGGATACCGGAACTCCCACGAGAATTGATGACCGATGGCTTCGATGGTCACGCTGTCGGCCGTCGCCGCGCGCGCCGTGTAGTACTGAGGGATGAGTATGTAGCTCAAGACGCCGAGCACGAGCATGAGCACCGACGGGATCGCCGTCCACCAGAACTCCAGCGTCTTGTGATCGTGGATGGACGAACCGGGCTGGTCCTTCGGCTGGCCTTTGCGGTTGCGATAGCGGACCGTGAAATAGAGCATGTAGCCGTTGACGTAGACGAGGATCGGCACGCTGAAGAACGCCATGAATTTGAAGAGCCAGTCGATCTTGACGGCGATGCCGGCTGCTTCGGGCACGTAGCGCTCGATGGGGAAGACGACGACGCCCCACATGCCAAGCGCGCTTATGACGCCCATGACGATGGTCGCTCGCCAGAACCCCGCGTCGAGCTTGTGCTCTTCGTGCCCCGTATTCACGTATCGTTCGCTCCCGCTCGCAGGTCTACCACGACGGGACGCATGCATCCTCGCACGAAATGCCGCTTATGTAGCGGCGTTGATATCGAGCCGTGCCGAAGGTGGGAGTCGAACCCACATGAGGGGTTGCCTCGCGCGATTTTGAGTCGCGTGCGTCTGCCAGTTCCGCCACTCCGGCGAGCAGGCATTTCGGTTCGGGGAATGCAGCGGCCGACCTTTTGGCGATTGATAGGGAGCGGTCGACCTTTATGGTCGACCGCAGACGACCTCGCAGTTGTTCGGCCGCGGCGGTCGAGATGAATCTCGACCGCTCCCCGGTCTTCTTATCGCGCGAACGCGCTTCTACTTCGAGAGGTGTGAGACGACCCAGTCGACCCAGCGTTTGTACACGCCTTCAGCGCCGACCGGATCGCCCGGGAAGTGCGTGTTGCGCGGATACGCGTAGAACTGGACGTCGACGCCCTGATCGTGCAGGGCATTGTACCACAGGTATGAGTTGTAGATCGGCACGTTCGGGTCGCCGACGTCGCCCATGATAAGCGTCGGCGCCTTCACGTTCTGGACTGCGCTGAGCGGCGACTGGTCGCGCCAGATATCCCACCCGTTGTTCTTCCACGGGCTCGAGCCTTGACCGAAGAAATCGGCGTCGCCCTTCTGATAGAACGCGATCGTGTAATCGGCGACCCAGTCGGTGAGCGCCGCTCCGGACATCGCGCACTTCCACACGTCGTAGTGGCTCTCGAGCCACGTCGTCATGTAGCCGCCGTACGACCAGCCGGTGACACACATGCGCGACGTGTCGATGACCCCCGCCTTGTCGAGCGTCGCGACGCCGGCCATGGCGTCTTTGCCCGGCCCGACGCCGGTGTCGCGGTAGATCGCGTGCTGATACGCATCGCCGAGGTTCGTGCTGCCGCGATAGTTCGGCTCGAAGACGACGATGCCATGCGCGGCGATGAGCTGCGCCAGCGAGTTGAAACCGAGCTGCGACGCCCCTTGCGGACCGCCGTGCACTTCGAGCGCGAGCGGATAACGCCGGCCCGCGACATAGCCCGGAGGCAGCGTCACGATGCCGTCTTCCTTGAAGCCGCCGGGCCCCGTCCAGCGGACCTCGCGCATCTCGCCGAGCTGGAGCTTCGAGAACGATGCGTTGTAGTGCGTCAGCGGCCGCGCCGCCGACGTCGGCGACGGTGCGTAGTAGATCTCCGACGGCTCGTAGGGCGTCGTGCCGACGAACGCCACAGCGCCGTGTGAGCCGATCGTCGCGTCGCCGACGAAGGTCGCTCCGCCGAGGCGGTATTGGCTCGGTGCACCGACGAGCGGCGAATACCAGACGTCATTGACCGCGCCGTCCTCGCCCGAATACACGATCGCCGAACCGTCGGGCGTCCACGCGGCGAAATCCACCGCATGCTCTTGGCCGCCGATCACGCGGCCCGGACCGCCCGCTGACGACGTCAGCGACAAGTATGGATTGCTGTTGAAAGCGCCGTGCGGGAAAAAGACGACCGCCAAGTCGTCGCCGCGCGGCGAGAACGTCGGCGCTCCCGAGTACGGCCGTTGGCCGGGCAAGTCGTGAACGGCACCCGTCTTCGCGTCGACGAGGGCGACGACCGCGCTGTCGCTGTCCCCGACCACCGCGTTGGGCAGCTTCTCGATCGCGATCGTCTTGCCGTCGGCCGACCACGACAGTGCTGCGCCGGGTCCGCCCTGCGTCGTGGAGAGGCTCCACGAACCCGACGTCAAGCGGTGCGCCGCGCCGCCGGAGGCGCTTACCGTCCAGAGATGTGATGGAACGGGCGCCTCGGTCTGCTTGTAGTCGAGGTCGCCGACGTCGAACGTGTCGAAGTGGGCATCGAGCTGCTTCTTGTTCTTCGGCGAGTCTTGCGTGACGAAGGCGAACGCCTTGCCGTCCGGCCGCCACGTGAACTCGTCGACGCCGTTGTCGACTTTGGTCACTTGAAGCGGATCGCCCCCGTCGAGCGGCATGACGAATATCTGCGACTGCGCGTTGTCGGACGGTCCAGCATCGGCTACGAACGCGATCCGGTCGCCGGTCGGCGACCAACGCGGCGAGTCGACGCCGGTCCGGTCGTACGTCAGCGGCCTGATCGCGCCCGACGCGACGTCGAGCAGCATGAGCTGCGAGTGGCGATCGTCTTTCACGAAGTCCAGCGTCGACTTCATGAAAGCGATGCGTTTGCCGTCGGGCGATAGCTGCGGCTGCGAAAGGCCGACTTCGTTGCGCAGAGCGGCCTGGTCCAGCAGGCGCGCGTGAGCCGGCGCCGACGAACCAAGCGCGAAGCCGAGGACTGCCGCCGCGGCGATAGTTGCGATCGTAGCGCGTCTCATTTCAGATGATCCTCGAACCAGCCGATCCAGAGCTTGAACATGGATTCCGTGCCCGCGGGGTCGGATGGGAAGTGGCCGTAGCGCGGCGCCATGACGAAGCGCGTGTCGACCCCGTTGTCCTTGAGCGCGTGGTAGAACTCGAACGCCTGCGGCGTCGGCACGCGGTAGTCGCCGGTATCCGAGAGGACGAGCGTCGGGGTCGTCACGTCGCGCGCGTACGTGATCGGCGATTCCGCCAAGGCCTCGGCGCGGTACTTCGGGTCGAACGGCGACCCGCCGAGCAGCGTGGTCGTCAGTCCCTGGACATCGCTGAGCGAGTATTCGTCCATCCAGTTCGTGACGGCGGCGCCTGCGACGGCTGCCTTCCATATATGCGAGTGCCCGACGAGCCACGTGGTCGCGAGACCGCCGCCGGACCAGCCGGAGACCCCGATGCGCGACCTGTCGACGAAGCCGAGTTTCTCGACCGCCGCGACGCCCTCGAGATTGTCCATGCCCGGACCGCTCGCGACGTGGCCGACTATCGCTTGGATGAACTTGTCGCCCTCGTTGTCGCTGCCGCGATAGTTCGGCTCGAAAACGACCCAGCCGCGTGCCGCGGCGATCTGCTGCAGACCGAGCGTGTCGTCGAACGTCTCGTTCGAAGCGGCGATCGGACCGCCGTGGATCATGAGGACGAGCGGGTACTTCTTCGCCGGATCGAAGCTCGGTGGGTACGTGAGGACGCCGTCTTCAGCGAAGCCGTCCGAACTCGTCCACGTGACCGTCGACGTCTTGCCGAGATCGAGGCTGGAGATCGCGTGGTTGAAGTCCGTCAGCCGTTTCACGTCGCTCGAATGCGGCGGGATGTAGTAGAGCTCGCTTGGGCGCGTGCCCGTTTCGCCCCAGAGCGCGATGCCGCCGTCCTTCGCGATCGTCGCGCTGCCGACGCTCAGATCGCCGAGATCGATGCGCGTCGCAGCGCCACCCGACAGCGGCTGCATCCAGAGCGCCGCGTGCGTGTTGTCATCGCCCGTGACGAGCACCCCTTTGCCGTCAGGCGTCCACGCGAGGGGAGAGACGTTCCGATCGAGCGCTTGCGTGATGTCGACCGCCCCGGGATTCGCGACCGGCGACACCTCGACTTCGTTTTGTAGATACGGCGTGCCGTTGATAGCGACGTCGAATGCGAGCATCTTGCCGTCAGGCGAGAAGACCGGATTGCCGCTCCAGCCTGAGTTCGCGCCGAATGGACGAACCTTGCCGGTCGCGACGTCGACGAGCGCGACCGCGCCCTTTTCGAAGTCGGCGCTCACCGTATCCGGCACCATCTGGAATGCGATCGTCTTGCCGTCGGCCGACCAATCGATGGTCGAGGCGAATTGACCCTGTGGCAGGCTCCACGATCCCGATGTGAGCCGCTTGTCGTCGCCGCCTGCCGCCGACACGGTCCAGATGTGGGCCGGCTGTGCGACATGCCGCATGAGGAAGTCGTTGTCGGTGACGCGGAACGGGTTGTCGTATTTCGCGGTCCCGGTCAGCTTCGGCGGTTGATCGGCGGCGACGTATGCGATGCGCGTGCCGTCCGGACTCCAGACGAATTCTTGCACGTCGGTCTTCGACGCCGACGCGGCTATCGGATCGCCGCCATTCATCGACAGGACGTAGACCTGGTCGGTCGCGTCGTCACCGCTGCCGTTCGCGGCGATGAAAGCGATCCGATCGCCGGTCGGCGACCATGCGGGCGAGTTGACGTCGTCGCGGCCCTGCGTCAACGCGCGCTGCGACCCGGTCGCGACGTCGACGAGCATGAGCTGGTTGACGAACATATCTTTGTCGAAGTCCGCCTTGCTCACGACGACCGCGATCGACTTGCCGTCCGGCGAGATGACCGGCGTCGACACGCTCACCTCGGTGCGCAGATCGGGGAAGTCGATCGTGCGCGCGGCGCTCGGGTGCACCCACGCACACGCGATCGCGATCCCGAGCGCTAACGCAGATGATCTGCGTACCATGCGATCCATCTCTTGTATATCTCCTCGCCGCGGACGGGGTCGCGCGGAAAATGGGCGTGAGCGGGAAAGATGACGTATTGCACTTCGACGCCCTCATCGTGAAGCGCGTGATAAAACGCATACGTTTCCGGCGTCGGAACGCGGTAGTCGCCGGTGTCGTCCATCAGCAGCGTCGGCGTCTTGACGCTCGCAACGGCGCTGATCGCCGATTCGGCGGCGTAAAGCTTGCGGCCCGCGTCGCTCCACGGTCCCGCCTCGCCGGCGATCGCGCGCTCGTAGGAGAGCGCGTCGGAGAGATTGTCTTCGGCGATCCAGTCCGTGACAGGCGCGCCCGCCATCACGGCCTTCCAGATCGTGTAGTGCGTTATGAGCCACGACGTCAGGCACCCGCCCTCCGACCACCCGCCGACGAAGATGTGCGATGGGTCGACCATGCCGGCTCGTTCGAGCGCTTGCACTCCGGCGACGATGTCGCGGCCTGGACCGGCGCCGAGGTCGCCGATCGTCGCTTCCATGTAACGCTTGCCCAAGCCGTCGCTGCCGCGGTAGTTCGGTTCGAACACCATCCAGCCTCGGGCTGCGAAGACCTGTGCAAGTCCGCCGTAGCCAGAATCGAAGCTGAGCAGCGACTCTGAGGTCGGGCCCCCGTGGATGAGGACGACGAGCGGGGGTTTGGAACCCGCATGCACGCTCTTGGGCGGCATCGTCAAGATCCCGTCCGCACTGAATCCGTCGCTCGTCCATGCGAACGGCTTCACCTCGCCGAGATCGAGCGACGCGATGCGCCTGTTGAAATCCGTCAGTCGACGCGGCCGGCTATCGGTCGGTCCAAGTACGTAGACCTCCGCAGGCCGCTCCGGCTCGCCGCCGAGAATGGCGAGCATTCCCGTCTTCTTGCTGATCGTTCCGTCGTAGAACGAGATGTCGCCGAGAGGCGCTTTGTGGACGGAGCCGTCGATCCCGGCCGCCCAAAGACTCGAATGCACGCCGTCGTCGCCTGCGACGAGGAGCGCGATGCCATCGGGCGTCCACGCCAGCGGCGATATTTCGCGGTCGATGCGCGACGTCATATCTTTCCCGAGGCCGCCCGTCTCCGGTGAGACGAATGCATGGCTCTCGTGAGCGATGGTTCCGCCCGGCTCAAATCCGTACGCGATCTCCGTCCCATCGGGCGAATAGAGCGGGGAGCCTTCCAGCGTCGAGCGGCCGGTGAGAGCGTGCGCCGCTCCGCTTTTGGCGTCGAAGACCTCGATCATCGACTGATCGGCGTCACCCGAGTAGAGTGAGTGCTGCACGGCTGCCGCGATCGACCTGCCGTCCGGCGACCACGACAATTGCGATATCTGCCACGAGCCTTTGGTCAGGCGCTTCGCGACGCCGCCCGCCGAAGCGATCGTCCATAGCTGCGAGCTCGCAGGAACGGACGTCGCCGTATAGTCGTTGTCGCCGACCTCGAAGGCGTCGAGGTGCGCGTCGATCTGTTTCTTGTTCGGCGCGTCGTCGTCGGCGACGAACGCGATCGCCTTGCCGTCCGGTCGCCATGCGAATTCGTCGACGCCGTTCTTCGCCTTCGTGATCGTTTGCGCGTCCCCGCCGGCCATCGGCATGACCCACACTTGAAATGCCGCATCGTCGCCCGAGCCGGCAAGGGCGAGAAACCCGATCGATTTCCCATCAGGCGACCAGCGGACGTTCTGGATGTTCTTGCGATCGTATGTGAGGGGCCGCATCGCGCCGGTCTTGACGTCGACGAGCATGAGCTCGCTGTCCGTGCGGTCTTTGGTGAAGTCTTTGCGTGAAGTGACGACGGCGATCTTCGAGCCGTCAGGCGATATCTGCGGCGTTCCCACCCCGACGATCGAGCGAAGATCGGCGAGGTCGATCGTGCGTGCTGCCGCCGGCTCGGCGTTCGGGAGCTGCGCCATTCCAACTGCGGCGCTCAGAGCGGCGACCCAGGCCGTGCGGTTCATAACCCGCTCCCCGTGCTCGTCTGCGCGCTTTCACCGAAGTGGTCGGCGATCCAGGCGATCCAGCGCCGGTAGATGTCGTCTTGCCGCACCGGATCGCCGGGGTGATGGCCCGACACCGGATACGCCCAGAAGTCGACGGGCACGCCGTTCTCTTTCAGCGCATGATACATCTCGTACGATTGCGTGATCGGCACGCGGACGTCGCCCACATCGCTCATGATGAGCGTCGGCGTCTTGATGTCGCGGGCGTACGTGATAGGCGACTGCGCGACGTACGCGGCCATCGACCCGCCGATCCATGGCGACGACAGACCCGGAAATCCGTAGCGCACGCCGACATTGTTGTCGGACAAAGCGTACTCGTCGACGAGATTGTTGACGGCGGCCCCCGCGACTGCGACGCGCCAGACCGAGTAGTGGTCTTCGAGCCACGACGTCATGTAACCGCCGTACGACCAACCCGATACGGCGATCTTCGATCCGTCGACGACGCCCATCGTCTCCACCGCGTCGACGCCCGCCATGACATCTCTGCCCGGGCCGTCGCCCGCGTCGTTGAAGATCGCACGCCAATACGCGTTGCCGAGGTCGTCGCTGCCGCGATAGTTCGGCGAGAAGACGAGCCAACCGCGGGCGGCGAGCAGCTGCGTGAACGGATTGAAGGCGGTCGTCGACGCACTGTTCGGGCCGCCGTGGATGTTGAGGACGAGCGGATACTTCTTCGCGGCGACAAAGCCGGGCGGATATGTGAGGACGCCGTCCTCAGCGAACCCATCGGGCCCCTGCCACTGCACCGTGTCCATCTTGCCGTAGTCGAGCGTGTCCAAGGATGCGTTCAGGTTCGTGAGACGTTTCGGTGCCGACGCCGGTGACGCCATGTACCAAAGCTCCGTCGGCTGAGTCGCTTTCGATCCGACGAGCGCGATCGCGCCATCGCGGCCGACGTCCGCGTCGAGCCAAAACGACTGAACGGGTTGCACGTCGCCGGTGCTGACACGCGTCGCCGCACCCGAGAGCGGCTGGATCCACATCGCTGAATCGGTACCATCGTGCGCGGCGACGAGAAGCGATTTGCCTCCCGGCATCCAGATCGCGCGGACGATATGCCGGTCGAGCGCCTTGGTCACTTCGACGCCGTCGCCGCCGGCAGTCGACGCGACCCAAATCGAGTTGATGTTCGTGGGATCGCCGTCGTGCGGGTACCCGTACGCGATGCTCGTGCCGTCGGGCGAGTATGCAGGGAACGTCTCCCACATCGAATGCGACGAGAGTTTGCGGATCGCGCCCGTCTTCGCATCGATGACTTCGACGGTCGACCGGTCGTTGTCGCCGTACACGGGATTTTCAAGTCGCGTAATCGTGATGTGCGTGCCGTCCGGCGACCACGACAGCGGCGATCCCGGCGGCCCCGGCGGCTCCGACGACGGCACGCTCCACGATCCCGATGTGAGCCGGCGCTCCGAAGCGCCGTCGCTGTTCACGAGCCAGACGTGCGACGGCACGGAGGCGGACCGATCGAGATACGCGTTGTCGGTGACGACGAATTCGTCGCGGTGGTCCTTGATCGCGGCAGCGTTCGGTTGCGGATCGGGTGAGACGTACGCGATCTGAGCGCCGTCGGGCCGCCACGCGAACTGTTCGACGCCGTTTTTCGCGTGCGTCACCTGCGACGCCTCACCGCCGTCGAGCGGCATGACGTATATCTGCTCTTCTTCATCCGGCGGATCGCCCGCGAGCGCGACGAATGCGATGCTATCGCCTGACGGCGACCAGCGCGGCGATCCGACGCCGGATCGTCCGTTCGTCAGCGTCCGGCTCGTACCCGACGCGACGTCGACGAGCATGACGTCGGTCCGGTAGGTGTCTTTGTCGAAGTCCGCATGGGAGACGAGAACGGCGATCTGTTTGCCGTCAGGGCTTATCTGCGGATCGGAAAGGCCGACGAGCGAGCGCATCGCCGCATCGTCGAACGTCTTCGCGAAGACCGGCCCGGGAAGCGCGCACAAGAGCAGTATGAAAAGGAACGATTTCAGTCGCATCGGGACCTTCCGTCAGGACGAGGCGGCCTTCGGACGAGGGTCCGCCGATTCCCACGTCGGTCGCCGACAAAACGGCGTCATGCGCTTTTCATCCGTCAACCGACTTCGCGCCGCGGAGCCGGAAGCGCTGTGGAAAGCGCGGCGCACGCCGCACACAGAACAGCCCCGACGCTGAAGGCCTCACGGAATTCGACGCCCGCATCCGCGCCGCCGTGACGGAGGAAGGCGGAGATGAGCGCGGGCGCGGTGATCGACCCGGAAGTCGCGAGCATGAGCGCGAGTCCGCTCGCCCCTCCCGTCTGACCGGCGCGGAAATAGGCAAGAAGCAGTGCGTTCGGTGGAGCAGACGCGATCCCCAAGCCGAGCCCTGCGAGAACCATCGACGCGATGACGACCGGCATCGAGTCGAACGCGGCAAGCGACGCAAGCGCGAGGCCGGCGCCCAATACTCCCCCGATGAGCGGGATCTTCGAACCCATCGTGCGCGTCGCGCGACCGCCTGCGATCGCGCCGGCGACGTAGGCCGCCGCGAGGCCGAACAGCGCGAGGCCGCTCTGCGCTTCAGTCGCCCCGAATGCGGCATTGAGATACGTCGCCGAGTAGATCGTGAGTGAAAAGCTCGGCAGACCGAACACGAACGCGATGCCGTAGACGAGTAACGGTCCGCGGCCGCGGAAGAGCGCCGGGTCGAACAGCGGCGCGCGAGCGCGCGGCTCCCAGAAGCAGAGGGCGATGAGGCTCGCCGCTGCGCCCGCGAGGCCTGCGATCGATACGAGCCCGGTCGCGGTGGCGGCGATCATGAGCGAGGCGGTGAACGCTGCGACGAGGACGATGCCGGGATAGTCGAAGCCGTCGCTGCCGTTGTGCTTTGACGGTTCGTCTGGCGCGAGACCAGACGCAGCGGCGAGCGTCGCGAGCGCGAGGATGACGTTCACCCAAAACACGAGGTGCCACGGAAAAGACGCGAGCTCGCCGCTGATGCCCGCGCCGAGGCTTGCGTTCGCGCTGAGCCACAATGCGGCGCTGACGATCGCACCACCGGCAAGCGCTCCGGACATCGTGCCGAGCCCGTACATCCCGTAGATCGCACCGAGCGCACCACCCCGCTCGCCAGGCGTGAAGCGATCGGCGACGATCGCGGTGACGACCGGCTGGATGCCGCCGGCGCCGAGCGCTTGGATGATGCGGCCGGCGACGAGCACCCAGAGCGACGTCGCCAACGCGCAGACGATCGATCCGAAACCGAATAAGACGACGCACGCGACGAGGATGCGTTTGCGGCCGCGGAGATCGGAGAGACGACCCATGACGGGCTGCGCGATGAGCGAGCCTGTCGCATAGGTCGCGACGATCCAACCGATCTCAGCGAGCCCCGCGCCGAGCGATCGAGCGATGCCCGCCAGCAGCGGGCCGAACATCGTCAACGGCAACGCCCGCATGAAGATAGCGAGCAGCAGCGGCGCGAGCAGCCGTCGCTTCTCGCTATCGTCCACTACGAACCCGAGACGCCGTGCCCGAACCGGTCGATCGCCATCGCGACGAACAGCAAGGCGAGATAGAGCATCGAGAACCGGTACATGAGACCTTCGCTCTTCGGCGAACCGCTTCGAACGACCCAGACGGCGAACGCGAAGAAGACGACGTCCAGCACGATCGCGCTCGCGAGATAGACGACGCCCATGAGGTGGAGCGGCACGAAGACGAGCGTCAGCGCGGCGAGCACGATGGTGTAGATGAGGATCTGCCGCTTGGTGACGTCGTCGCCGTAGACCGCGGGGAGCATCGGGATGCCGACGCGACGGTATTCTTCCTTCTTCAGCAGGGCGAGCGCCCAGAAGTGGGGCGGTGTCCACACGAAGACGACTGCGAACAGCAGCAGTGCGGTGAGGCCGACATGATCGGTCACCGCGGCCCACCCGACGAGCGGCGGCACCGAACCGGCCGCGCCGCCGATGACGATGTTCTGCGGCGTCGTGCGCTTCAGCCAGACCGTATAGATGAAGACGTAGTAGAGGATGCCGGCGACGGACAGCGCCGCGGCGAGCAGGTTCACGGTGAGCGCCAGCTCGGCGAAAGCGAGCACACCGAGGACGATGCCGAACACGAGCGCGTCGCGCGGCGCGACGCGGCCGCTCGGGATCGGGCGTGTCTTCGTCCGCTTCATCTGCCCGTCGATGTCGCGGTCGAAGTACATGTTGATCGCCGCAGAGGACGCGCTGGCGAGCGCGCCGCCGAGCAGCGTCAGTAGGGCAAGACGCCACGAGGGCAAGCCGCCGGCGGCCATCATCATCGCCGTGAAGGTCGTGAACAGCAAGAGCGACATGACGCCGGGTTTCGTAAGCCCGTAATAATCGACGATCTTCTTCGTGGCTGTGCTCAGCATGTCGATCTCATGCGAGCACGCTCCGAGGCCGGAACGCGAAATAGGTGAGGACGACGAGCGATGCGATGAGGAGTGCCGCGTTCGCTTCGTGCAACGAGCGCAACACCGGTTCGAGCCCCGAGACGATCGTCGCCGCGCCGAGGGCACCCTGGAGAACTGCGAGCCCGAGCGCGACCCAAGACGCAGCTCGCGCCAGCGGATCGAGCTGCGGCGTCCGCAACCCGGCGAACCACGTGACGAGGGCCGCGGCGATCGTCACGTATGCGACGTATCTGTGCGCCATGTGGATCTGCTGGGCCGCCGTCATGCCACCCACAGCGCCGCAAAGCGGCAACGCCGTGCACGCAAGGCCGTCGTTCGACGCCGCCATCCAGCCCCCGGCGAACACGGCGAGGAAAGCGAGCGATGTCGTGCCTAGGGCGAGCCACTTGAAGCGACTACCAGGGCCGGCATGCGCGTGCTCAGCGGGCTCTGCATACGCGATGATCGTTACCATCAACAAGCTGACGAATGTCGAGAACCCGAGGACGAGGTGGACCGCGACGCTCGGCGCGTCGTTTTGCAGGACGATCGTCACCGCGCCGGCGACGATCTGTGCGACGATGAGCCCGAGCGACACCCACGACGCTTTGAAAGCGGCGGGCGCGTCGTTACGTGCGAACCACGCCGCGAGGAACGTCGCGATGACGATGATTGTGAGTAAAGCAGCGCCGACACGGTGATAGTACTCGTACATCACTTTCGGGTCGAGCGCAGGGAACCACGCGCCGCGGCAGCGGGGCCAATCGGGGCACGTCATGCCGGCGCCGTTGATGCGCACGATCGCGCCCCAGACGACGAGCGCGAACGAGAACACCGTCGATGCGACACCGACGCCACGGAGCAGGCCGAGACGGGGGGACATGCCTCGTGCTTGCGGCGCTCGGCAGATGAATCCTGTCCGCTCATGTTCCAAATGTAGTAGGCCGAGCGAAGCTCGGCTCTGGTTGTTGTGGAGCGGTCGACCTTCATGGTCGACCGCCGCGGCCTGGCAAAAGAAATGTAGTAGGCCGAGCGAAGCTCGGCTCTGGTTGTTATGGAGCGGTCGACCGCCGCGGCCTCGCGTAAGCAAACGTAGTAGGCCGAGCGAAGCTCGGCGGAGGTTGTGCATGCAGGACCGCTGCGTATCCGCTAGCAAGGCCCTCGGCGTGTCCAGCATCGAGCTCTCTGCTCCTCGACCGCACTCCGCCACCGTCCGTATGCCGGGAGACAAATCGATCTCGCATCGCGCTTTCATGTGCGCGTCGATCGCCGATGGCGAGTCGTCCATTGTCGGAGCGAACGCAGGCGCAGATGTCCGCGCGACGGTCGATGCGCTCCGCGCTCTCGGCGCCTCGATAAGAGGCGATATATCAAGCGCGATGCACGTCCGGGGGATACGCGACTTTCGCACGCCGGGGTCCGCGCTCGATTGCGGCAACTCCGGCAGCACTATGCGGATGCTCGCCGGGCTGATAGCGGGCCGCGTCGATGCGACCCTCGACGGCGACGCATCGCTACGACGTCGGCCGATGGAACGCGTCACCTACCCTTTGCGCATGATGGGTGCCGATGTCAAAACGACGAACGGAAAACCGCCGCTGAAGCTGCGCGCCTCACCGCAGCCCCTCCGAGGCGCCGCGATCACGCTGCCGGTCGCATCGGCGCAAGTAAAATCCGCAGTGCTCTTCGCCGCACTTCGTGCGCAAGGACCGACAGTAGTCACAGAACCGGCGCACACGCGTGACCATACCGAGCGGATGCTTCGCTCGATGGGCGCGAGCTTGGACGTGAATGGAAACAGCATTGCGGTTCAACCTTCGCTATTGAAGCCGCTCGCCGACTATCGCGTGCCCGGCGATTTCTCCGCAGCCTTCTTCTTCATCGCCGGCGCTGTAGTACTTCCCGGGTCGAATCTACGCCTCGAAAATCTCGGAATGAATCCGACGCGCATAGCCGCCCTCGACGTGTTGCGCGCGATGGGGGCAGACATCGAGATCATGGATACGCGCGAAGACCACGGCGAGGCGATCGGCGATGTCGTCGTCCGCGGTGGACGTGACCTTCGAAACGCTGCCATTGAAGCAGAGCAGATACCGAACCTCATCGACGAGATCCCGGCGCTGTGTACGCTCGCCGCCGCTGCCGGTATCGACTTCGAGGTACGCAATGCGTCAGATTTGCGGACGAAAGAATCGGACAGGCTCGCGACGACGGTTCGGCTGCTTCGCGCGTTTGGCGCTATTGCGGAAGAGCTGCCGGACGGCATCTCGATCGGGTCGGGCCGTCGATTGCGAGCCCCGGAGCGCGTCACCACCGAAGGCGATCACCGAATCGGCATGTCAGCAGCGATCCTCGGGCTCGCGACGCGATCACGTATAACGATCGACGATACCGACTGCATCGCCACGTCGTTTCCAAACTTCTCCGACGTATGGCGTTCAGCGTTCTACTAGTCCGACACGACGTGCGCTTGAAGCAATTCGTAGTTGATATCCTGGATTAGGACGTCATTTTTCCCGACGCCGACGAACCGACCAGTCGTCAGGATGGCGGCGTGCCCCTGATCGAGTCTGAATATCAAACCGATTGATCCACCAATGAAGGCGAAGTCTTCGCCGTGGAAATGCGTGCACCACACCGGATAGGGTGCGTCCATTGCTCCTTTGGTCGCCGATGCGAGAGCTTCGACCGATAGTATCGGCCGTCTCATACCCGCACGGTCAACATCATAGATAGCGACGCGGCTATCAGGTTCGCCGGCGACGCATCGGTCGCCGTCGGCGAGCACCATGAAAGTAGGCTCGGCAGGCTTGGGCCGGCGTATAGGGCGAACGTAACCGTTGTCGAGGGCGTACCAGTCGAGGCCTCCGCCGATCCGAATGCCCATCAGGTTTTTCCGGTCGTCCACAAAGCTCAAGCTGTCGTAGACGCGGGGCAGGGGGATGACCCTCAAGTGTCCGCCTATCAATGAACCTAGCCCAGGCTTATAAGAACCATGTGGGCCGTAACCTGGTTTCTCCCAGACGACGTAAACGGTGTCGCCCACGACGGTCGCATCCTCGAGCGACCACTTCGGCATGAAACGGTAGATCGCGACTTCAGGCCCGAAACTGACATCGCTCATCGGCGGCGCGGAATACCCCGCAAGGATAACGCCCCTATCACTATTTGGATTGCTCGGCGATACCATTGGTGTCGGCGAGGGACGAACCCATGACGCGATCCCTACGGTATTCGCGATGGCAGACAGCGCGAGAATACATGCGGCGGCCAGTGCGCTGAAGATGCCGATCAACCTTGACGCGGATTGCATCGACTACCTCGTTCCCCGGGCCTAGCGCAGTTCGGCGCTGCTCCACGCGTCGAGCACTTCTTCTTCCGTCGGCGGCCGCTCGATATTACTCGCGGCGAAGTCCTCTGCTTGCGGGTACCGCGTCGCTCGAACGCGTGCCGCCGCCGCCGCAAGATCGTATTCCGTGCGACGGAGCTGCACGTCGGGGCCGAGGAGCAGCCAATAAGCACCAGGCCTTCCGAAGGGCATCCCGACGCTGCCGGCGTTCAGAACGCGTAGGTCTCCGATCGCGCGGTCGAACTGCATGTGGGTGTGACCGCAGACGACGATATCGACCCCTAACCCGCCGAAGATCGGAACGAGCCGTTCTTCAGGAGTGCGGCGCGTGAAGATCTCCGTATCGTTGCGAGGCGTCGCGTGACAAAAGAGCACATCGCCGATCTCCGACACGTGCGCCCGGACGGATCTCTGCCACGTCGCGAGCACGTGCTCGTGACCCGGGTCCAGCTGTTCCGCGGTCCAGGTTATGACTTCGCGTACCTGTTCGGGAAGCGTCTTCGACTCGATGCCGTTCAAACGTTCGAGCACTTCGCGGTCGCCATTGCCTAGAACGAATCGTACTGGTATGTCGAGCGCGAAGAGCGTCGCCATCGTCTCGCGCGGCATCGGACCGGGAAGCACATCACCGCCGATGACGATCTGCTCGACGTCGGCCTTTCGGACTTCTTCGAGGACCGCTTCGAGCGCGGGCAGATTGGCATGGATATCGTACAGGGCCGCGACGCGACCGCTGAGCCTCACTCCGACGCGGTGCCGCGCAGCGAGGGAGCGAACGTGTCCAGCAAGTCGATGACGCAGGCCGCCACCGAGTCGATCCCGCTCTGAAGGCGACTGCTCGCGTCACGGGCTGCGGTGAGACGATGAGCGAGCTCATCCCAGCGATCGCTCGCGGCCTGAAGCTTCTCGATCCCGGCGGAGATGCGTTCGCCGAGCGCCGGGAGCTCGGAAGCGGCGACGAACGCCGGGGAATCAGTGATGCGCGTCAGGCGCGATCGGATGCGAAGACCTCTGACGAGCGCATAGACGACGGTCGCGAGCACGGCGACCGCGCCGATGATGATCGCAACGATCGACGCGTTCTCGAGGTTCATGGCTTGGGCGACGAAGAACCCGTGGACGAGTCGCCCGACTTGGATGTCGACGCCGACGTCGACGCGTCCGATGACTTCGGGCTCGCAGCCTTGCTGTCGGAAGCCCCGGCGCCGGTCTTCGACTCGGACGATTTGGAGCCCGACGCCGTGGAATCGGCCGATTTGCTGTCCGAGGGCGCGCGCGATGACGCGCCGCCGTAGTCGGTCTTGTGGAAGCCGCTGCCCTTGAAGACAAGGCCGATCGGATGGAAAACGCGGACGAGCTCACCGCCGCACGACGGACACTCGGTCGGCCGTTTGTCGTTGAAGCCGTGTTCGACCTCGTGGGTCTTGCCGCACGACTTGCAGCGATACTCGTATACTGGCATCGTATCCGGGGGCGGTGACTCTTAGAGCGCTGCTGCTGGCTCCGCCGCTTTTGGCCGGACCGTCGCAGCCAGCGCACCCTCTTCCACATCGAAGAGGCTCTCGCCAACCGCCATATATTCGACTTGTTCTTCGAGCAGGCCTTTGAGGCGCACGAGCGAGTCGTGCAGATCGCGTCGCACGCGACGTCGTCGCGACATCGCGTCGATCGCGCGCGCGATGAGGCCGCCGAACAGCGGATACCCGATGGCACAAGCGACTCGCGTCTGCTTGCCGCGCTGTTCGAATCGGAAATCGATTCGGCGCGCGGCCGAGTAAAGTCCCTCGAGCGAAAGGAAGGCGTTGCGGACGAGCCGCTTCACTTCGAACGTCTCTTGCCACCGCCGGCTCCCGGCGTGCATGCAGACGAGCAGTTCTTCATCGACGGCGAGCGGCTGTGAATCGGGCTGCTGTGCGTTCACGACCGACGGCATCCATACCGCCCAGCGCGTCACGTCGGTCACGAAATCGAACACCCTCGCGACCGGAACGTCGACATCTGTGTGATCCGCGCACAGTATCTTCATCCGTAGCGCTCCTTCGCAAGCGTATACATCGCGCCGGAGGGGTCCCCGGGACCCGCGCGAAGTGTCTGCCCTCCAAACGAAATCGTCGTCGACGGCGGAAAAACCTTCCTTTGCGAGGTGTCGCGCTTCACAATGGTCCGCGTACGCGTTGCCGCGCTTATCGTTCGCGATCGCCACGTGCTCCTCGCGCGTCACGTCAAACATGGACGGACGTCGTATCTGCTTCCCGGCGGCGGCATCGAAACAAGCGAGACCGCCATCGCCGCGCTGACGCGGGAGTTGCGCGAGGAAGCGAGCGCCGCAATCACGATCGGCGCGTTGCGTTACGTCGTCGAGGCGATCGCGCCTGACGGCTCCAAGCATCTGGTGCAGCTCGTCTTCGAAGCAAAGCTTGCGAGCGAAGTCGGGCCCTCGACGGACTCGCGGGTCGTCGCGTGCGAATGGCACGACGTCGCCGAGCTGAGGACGCTCGACATCCACCCAGCCATCGGTCCGCGACTCGCCGCGGACATCGAGTCGGGTAATAAGGCGGTCGACTACGTCAGCGCGCCCTGGATCGTCTGAAATAAAAAAAGACGGCGGCCGGGTCGCCTCGCGCGACGCGGCCGCCGTGTTCCCCGCCGCCTACTTGTTGTAGCGAAGGAAGGCGGGCACTTCGATCTCGTCCATGCTGATCGGCTTGACCTTTTCGATCTCGCCGACGCCGAGCACTCGCTGACGATCTCGCGCGCGCGAGCCGAAACCAGTCGCGAGCACGGTGACGCGCACTTCGTTCTGGAGCCGGTCGTCGATCGTCGCCCCGAAGATGACTTCCGCGTCCGGATCGACCGTCTTCGCGATGGCCTCCGCGGCTTCGTTCACCTCGTACATGGACAGATCCGATCCGCCGTAGATGTTGAAGATGACGCCGCGAGCGCCGTCGATCGTCGCCTCGAGCAGCGGGCTCGACACAGCCTTTTGCGCCGCATCGGCCGCACGGTGCTCACCGCTTCCGATGCCGATGCCCATGAGCGCGGAGCCGGCATCCGTCATGACGCGCCGCACGTCGGCGAAGTCGAGGTTGATCAAACCGGGCTGCGTTATGAGATCGGTGATGCCCTGGATGCCCTGGCGGAGCACGTCGTCTGCGTAGCGAAACGCTTCGACGAGCGGCGTCTTCTTCTCGATCACCGAGAGCAGCCGATCGTTCGGGATGACGATGAGCGTATCGACCTTCTGCTCGAGCTCGGAGATGCCGCGCTCGGCGATCTGCGCCCGCTTCCTCAGCTCGAAGCCGAAAGGTTTCGTGACGACGCCGACCGTCAACGCACCGGCCGAACGTGCGAGCTCGGCGAGGATCGGCGCAGCGCCGGTACCGGTTCCGCCGCCCATGCCAGCGGTGATGAAGACGAGATCGGTGCCTTCGACGAGCAACGCGAGGTCTTCTTTCGATTCGTCGGCGGCTTGCCGTCCGATCTCCGGATCCGCGCCGGCTCCCAAGCCGCGCGTCAGGTTCTGTCCGATCTGCAGCTTGTTCTCGGTCCGCGAGTTCTTCAGCGCTTGCACGTCGCAGTTGACCGCGTAGAACTCGGCGCCTTTGATGCCCGCGTCGACCATCCGGTTGATGGCGTTGCAGCCGCCGCCGCCGACGCCGATGACTTTGATGCTCGCCATGTGCTCCGGCACGTAGCGCCGCTGCTCCGTCATATCTCTTAGACCCCTTTCTCGTTCAACCGATATATTCGGACAACCACGAGGTCATCCGAGACCAAACGCCTTTGCGCTCGCCGTTCTTCGATTGCGTGCTCGCGTGGTCCGATGCTCCGAACAACACGAGCCCGACGGCGGTCGCGAACGCGGGATTCTTGATCGTCTCGGTCAGCCCGCCGACGTGCATCGGCGTTCCGATGCGTGCGGGCAGATCGAAGAACTCCGATGCGAGCGAGTCGATGCCCTCGAGCCTTGCGCCGCCGCCGGTGACGACGAGTTCCGCGAGCATCACCTCGGGCGGGCAGTTCTGCGCGAGGTTCGCCCGCACGAGCTTGAAGATCTCCGTCATGCGCGCGACGATGATCTGGCGGAGGAACGTCTTCGATGCCGAGCGCGTCGTCCGTCCGGACAACGCTTTCACTTCGAAGGTCTCTTCCCCCAGGTCGCGCGACATGTCGGCGGTACCGTACGCGTGCTTGATGTTCTCGGCCTCTTGGAAACTCGTCTTGAGACCGAGCGCCACGTCGTTCGTGACGATGTTGCCGCCGACGGGCACGGTCCACGTGTGGTAGACGCCGCCGCCCCAATAGACCGCGACGTCCGTCGTGCCGCCGCCGATGTCGAGCAATACGACGCCCGCATTGCGCTCTTCGGGCAATAGCACGGCCACGCCGCTGGCAAGCGGCTCGAAGATGACGCCCGTCGGCTCGATGCCGGCGCGATGGACGCATTTGAGGACGTTGGCGACGAACGACGAGCCCGCGGTGACGATGTGCGTGTCGACCTCGAGCCGCGCGCCCGACATGCCGACGGGGTCGGTGATGCCGTTCTGGCCGTCGACCGCGTACTCGCGCGGCAGCGTGTGGATTATCTGGCGATCCGCCGTGAGGTTGATGATGCTGCTCGCATCGACGACGCGTTTGACGTCGCCCGGCACGACCTCGCGGTCGTCGCCGCCGACGGCGACGATGCCGTGCGAGTTCTGCGATCGCACGTGTTCGCCCGTGACGCCTACGAATGCCGACTCGATGTGCGCGCCGGCCATCCGCTCCGCCGTTTCGGTCGCTCCCTCGATCGACTTGACCGTCTCTTCGAGGTCCGTGACGACGCCTTTGCGCAGCCCGACCGACGGGCACACGCCGAAACCGACGATGTCCATATCGCCGTCGCGTCCGATTGTCGCGATGACCGCCGCGGTCTTCGTGGTGCCGATGTCGAGACCGGCGATGAGGTCGCTACGTGCCAAGGCTATCCCCGTTATCCGCCGGTTTTTCCGTGCGCTGTCCACAGGCTGTGGATAAGCGTCGCCAAGAACAACGCTGGCGACCCATAGGGTCGCCAAGAGTCCGTCGCGAGCATTCCAAACGCGCGCGTACATCCCTGCAAGGCGTTCGTGCGATCGTCGCGATCGTCGTCGTCATCGATAGAGCACCGTCGGCGCGCGCACGCTTCGCAAGTCGACGTAGACGACGTTTTCCGGCGCCGCGATCTTGGGCACGATCGATTTGAAGAGCGTCACCTTCTTCGCGAGGTCGTCTTCGGTGCCGAGGATCGCGCGCAATCCGTCATCGGAGGTGACGGTGATGCCCGTCGCCGGCTTGAGATCGACTTCCGAGACGCGGAGTCCGAGAGCTCGCAGCTGGACCAGCGCATCGTACGCCTGCTGGAAGTCGTCTCCCGGTATCGGCGAACCCGGTTCAAGGCCGGAGGGTGCCGGGTCGATGCGGATGAGCGGCAAAGCGGCGGCTTGCTCTTCCCTTGGGTCCGATCGACCGACGGCAGAGACGTCGAGAACGCGCCCGGTCGCGTCGATCAGCGCCTCGGAGGCGCCAGGCTCCTCGGCCGACGCACCCGAGAGACGCACGCGCACGACCGCTTGACGCTCGGTGACCGAGACGGAGATTCGGTTCGGCCACGTCCGCTGCACTGCGGCGGTCGCGACCCACGGAAGAGCCTCGATTCGGCGCCTCGCGGCCGCGGTGTCGAGGAGCCAGACGTTCGTGCCCTTCGGGAAACCTGCGGCGTAGAGTACGTCGGCGACCGGCGTGCGCGCTTCGCCCGAAACGTTCAAGCCGGCGAATGCGAGGCGTGGATCGCCCGCCTCTTTGAATCCGAACGCGACGAGCGCCGTCGCGAGCAGGACGAGCGCCACGACGGCGACCTGAACGCCGATCGAATGCGGGGAGTCCTTGACACGCCTACGCACGTCCGAAGGCCACCCCGTCGAAGAGATTCGCGAACGCCTCCGCGACTCCGGCGCCGAGCGGCGCGACCACACGCTGCGCAGCTTGTTTTGCCAGCGGCGAGCCGTTGCCGACGGCGTACGATCTGCCGGCCCAACGGAGCATCGGGGCATCGTTGTCCGCATCCCCGATGGCGGCGACTTCCGTCCGATCGAGCCGTCGCTGCGAGGCGACCCACGCCAGCGCGGTCGCCTTGTCCGCTTGAGGATCGGTGACTTCGAGATATTGAGGAAGGCTGCGGAACACATTGGCTCGCTTGCCGAAGCGAGCGCCGAGCTCCCGCACCTGCTCTTGGACGGTCGACGGGTCCGAGATCGCGAGCAGTTTCATCGGCCCTGGCCCGGGTGCTTTGCCCGTCAAGAGCGCGCCAAGATCGGGGACCATGACAGGCTCGACCCGCGACAACCTGAGGTACTCGTCGGTGCGGGCGTCCGTGCCGTCGAGATAGAGCCGATCGCCGAAATAGAGTTGGACGCGCATGCCCGCGGTGCGGGTCGCCTCGAGCGCCTCGAGCGCGATCGCCGCGTCGAGCGGCACGGAACGCTCGATCGTCGCGCTGTCGATGTCGAACACCGCGGCGCCGTTGAGCGAGATGAGAAAGCCGTGCAGACCGAGCGCTCTTGCAAACGGCACGCCGGCTGAGAAAAGTCTGCCGGTGGCGATGCATATCTCGACGCCGGCGGCGGCGGCGTGCTCGATGGCGCTCCTATCGGAGTCCGATATTTTCAGGTCCGGACCGACGAGGGTCCCATCGAGGTCGACTGCGACGAGCTTGACGGAGCTCACGCCTCCGCTTCCCAGACATTGTCTCCGCCGAAAACCGCCGCAAGTTCGGTTCGGAGCTCGGCGGTCGGCGTGACCGATTGGCGCAGCGGCTTGCGCTCGTCGCTTCCGGCGCCCGCGTGGAGCACGATACGGCACGAGCCGCCGGCGGCTTCGAGGACGAGCTCGCGAAGGCGAGCGAGACGACGCGCGTCGGCTGCGTCGCCGAGCAGCTTCACGTGGATGGATCCCGCTTCGGCCTTCTCGGTGGCGGCCGTCGCGCTCACGCCGTTCACAACCGCGCGCGGCACGACCGGCTGATAATCCCGAGTGCCTATGGCACGTGCGTGAGCGAGCGGCCACGCTTCGAGCGCGTGCAGACTCACTTCCGGCCGATCGTCATCCGCGGCGTCGACGTTGACGGCCGCCAGCGGCTTCCCGATCGCGCGCCGCTCTTTGACGCGGCCTTTGACGACGACGACGGCATCGTCGGCGAAGATCGGTGCGAGCTCGGCGTACCACTTCGGGAAGACGACGACCTCGACGGCAGACGTCATATCTTCGAGGCGGGCGATGAGCATCTGGCCGCCGGCCTTCGTCACGACGCGCCGGGTCGACGACACGACGCCGCCGATGACGGCGAAATCGTCCTCGGGCAGCTCGCGCAGACTCGCGATGCTGCACGTTGTCTTGCGCGCGAGGTCCGCCGCCTTATCCGCCAGCGGGTGACCCGAGAGATAGACGCCGATGGCTTCCTTCTCGTACGACAGGCGCGCTGCGGGCGACAGCTCGGGTGCGCCCGGCAGCGCCGGAGCGGGCAGAGAACCGGTGTCGTGTCCGCCGAAGAGCGACGTTTGGCCAAGATCGCGGTCGCGCGCAAGCTGCTGTCCGTAGTCGATCGCCGCTTCGATCCCCGCCAGCTGGCGAGAGCGGCCGCCAGGCAACGAGTCGAGCGCACCACCCTTGATCATCGACTCGAGAACGCGCCGGTTGACGAGCCGCGTGTCGACGCGGGCACAGATGTCCGCGACCGAAGCGTACGGCCCGTTCGTGCGCTTCGCTATGAGCTCGACGATGGCGCCCTCGCCGACGTTCTTGAGCGCGCCGAGACCGAACCGGATAGCGCCGTCGACGACCGTGAAGTCGGTGCTGCTCTCGTTGACGTCGGGCGGCAAGATCGGCAACCGCAGACTCACGCATTCGGCGAGATACTCGACGACCTTGTCGGTATTGCCCTTCACCGATGTCAGCAGGGCCGCCATGAACGCGAGCGGATGATTGGCTTTGAGCCACGCGGTCCTGTACGCGAGCAGCCCGTAGCAGACCGAGTGCGCTTTGTTGAAGCCGTAACCCGCGAAGGGCTCGATGAACAGCCAGATCCGCTCCGCGAGCGGCGCCTCGATGCCGTGGCTGACGCAACCCTTGACGAACTTCTCGCGCTCGACGGGGATCTTCTCTTTGATCTTTTTGCCGATGACCTTGCGGAGCGCGTCGGCTTGGGCGACGGTGTAGCCGGCGAGCTCGCGGCAGATCTGCATGACCTGCTCTTGATAGACCGCGACGGAATACGTCTCTTCGAGGATCGGCTCGAGCTTCGGGTGGAGATACGTGATCTTGCGCCGGCCGTGCTTGCCGGCGATGAAGTCCGGGATCCAGTCCATCGGCCCGGGGCGATAGAGCGCGACCATCGCGATGACGTCCTCGATGCGGGTCGGCTTGAGCTCGGCGATGTAACGCCGCATGCCGGCGCTCTCGAGCTGGAAGACGCCGGTCGTCTGACCTGCCGACAGCAGCTCGTACGTCTTCGCGTCGTCGAGCGGGATCGTCTCGATCTCGAACTGGGGATCGGCCGTCCGCTTGATCTCGGCTGCGGCGGCCGCGATGACCGTCAGGTTTCGCAAGCCGAGGAAATCCATCTTGAGCAGACCGACGCGTTCGACCCACTCCATCGAATATTGCGTGTTGATGTCGTCGTCGCCAAGGCGTACGAGCGGCGCGTAGTCGGTGATCGGACCGGGTGCGATGACGACGCCCGCGGCGTGCGTCGACGCGTGCCGAGCGAGACCCTCGACGCGCATCGCCGTGTCGAGCAGGTTTCGTGCCTGCGGGCTGGACTGATAGACGGACGTCAGTTCGGGAACCGTGTCGATCGCCTGGCGGATGGTCACGGGATTCGTCGGGATGTTCGGGATGAGCTTCGCGATGCGGTCGACGTCGCCGAGCGGCACGCCCATGACGCGGCCGACATCGCGCACGGCGGCACGCGCCGCCATGGTTCCGAACGTCACGATCTGGGCGACGCGATCTTTCCCATACTTCTCGGTGACGTATTCGATGACTTCATCGCGGCGCTCGAAGCAGAAATCCGTGTCGATGTCGGGCATCGAGATGCGATCCGCGTTGAGAAAGCGTTCGAAGAAGAGATTGTAGCGGAACGGGTCGACGTCCGCGATCCGCAGCGCGTACGCGACGAGGCTGCCGGCGGCCGAGCCGCGACCGGGGCCGACCGGAATGCCTCGCTCGCGCGCGTAGCGCACGAAATCCCACACTATAAGGAAGTACGACGCGTAGCCCATGCTGTTGATGACGCTAAGCTCTTGCTCGACGCGCTCGAGGTGCTTGGGCTCCGGCCGGCCGTAGCGCTCGACGAGCCCTTCCATGCAGAGCTTCCGCAGATACGCCTTGTCGTCGGTCTCACCGGAAGGCACCGGGAAGGCAGGCAACGCGAAGGACGTCGACTCGAGATCGATGTCGACCATGTCGGCGATGTCGATCGTCGCGTCGCACGCGGCAGCGTCGTCGTCGAACAGCTCGCGCATCTCTTCCGCCGACTTGACGTAGAAGTCGTCGCCGTCGAAGCGCAGCCGGTCCGGGTCGGAGACCATGCGCCCGGTGCCGATGCACAGCAGGACGTCGTGCGCGGCGGCATCGTCCTTGCGCAAGTAATGCGAGTCGTTCGTCGCGACCGCCCTGATGCCGAGCTCGGCCGAAAGCTGTCGAAGCTGCGGGCGCACCTTGTCTTCGAGCGCCATGTGATGGTGGTGCAGCTCGATGAAGAAACGCTCGCCGAAGATCGCGCGATAGCTGCCGAGAAGCTCGCGCGCGCCGGCGACGTCGTCTTTCAACAGCCGCTGCTGCACCCCGCCTCCGAGGCAGCCGGAAAGCACGATGAGACCGCGGTTGTGAGCGGCGAGCAGATCGAGATCGACGCGCGGCTTGTAGTAGTAGCCGTCGATATATCCGGTCGAGACGAGTCGGATGAGGTTGCGGTAGCCTTCGGCGTCGGCCGCGAGCACGGTGAGATGGTATTCGTCACGCGCCGTCCGATCGCGATGTCCGCGCGGTGCGACGTACATCTCGCAGCCGATGATGGGCTTGATGCCCTGCGAACGGGCCGCGAAATAGAATTCGAGCGCACCGTAGAGAACGCCGTGATCGGTGAGCGCGATCGCCGGCATGTCGAACTCTTTAGCCGCGCCGATGAGGTCGTTGATCCGGCACGCGCCGTCGAGGAGCGAGTACTCGCTATGGACGTGAAGGTGGACGAAGCTGCGCGCCATGGATCTCCGGGTGCTCGAACACGTGTTTGGACTGTATTCCGGGTCCCTTCGACGCTCCCTTGTGGAGGCGCTTGTGGGCCGGCTGTGAGCGGCTGTCCATAAATCGACAATCTTGTGGAAGGACCGGACGCGTCGAGGTCGCTTTCGGCGCCGAGGGGAACGGCGCGTCGTGACCGACAGGCTCGATATCCATTCCCTCGCGCTCGGCGCCGAAACGCGCATCCGTCCGCACGTCCCCGAGACTCCGCTGAGGCGGTCCGACTTCTTGTCGGACGAGCACCACGCCGACGTCTATCTCAAGCTCGAAAACCTCCAACTCACAGGCTCGTTCAAGGTACGAGGCGCTTTCACTAAACTGCTCTCGCTCGGGCAACGCGAGCGCTCGCGCGGCGTCGTGGTCGCGTCGACCGGCAATCACGGCCTCGCGATGGCGTACGCGATGAAACGCCTCGGTGTCGCCGGAATCGTTTTCGTACCCGAAGGCGCCGCCGCGACAAAGGTCGACAACATCCGCCGGTACGGCGCCGAGGTCCGCTTCCATGGACCTGAAGGCGGCGCGACCGAGCGGCACGCGCGATCGTACGCAGCCGAGCACGGGATGGTCTACGTCTCGCCGTATAACGACGTCGACGTCGTCGCCGGCCAAGCCACGGTGGGCGTCGAGATCGCGCGCCAACTCGACGGCGTCGACGTCGTCATCGCCTCGCTCGGGGGCGGCGGCCTCATCGGCGGCATCGCCGGGTTTCTGAAAGCCGCCTCGAAGCGCGCACGCGTCGTCGCCGTCTCGCCTCGAAATTCGAAAGCGATGATGGAGTCGGTCAAAGCCGGCCGCGTCATCGATACCGAGCATAGACCGACGCTCTCGGACGCGACGGCCGGCGGCATCGACCATGACACGATCACCTTCGATCTGTGCCGCCTGTACGTCGACGATTTCGTCGACGTCGACGAGGCCGCCATCCGCGCGGGGATGCGCGACGTCATCGAGCGCGAGCATCTTCTCGTCGAGGGTTCGGCGGCGGTCGCCGTCGCCGGTCTCGCCGAACTCGATGGCCTCGCCGGCAAGAAGATCGCCGTCGTCCTGTGCGGCGCGAATATCGACGCGTCGAAGCTCAAAGAGGCCTTGTAGCGGTGGAGCTTTAGCTCGACCGGGTAAGAAAACTCGCCGCTCGGCCGCGTCGTTGGGCAATCCGGCTACGGACCCGAAGTCACGGCGAATCATATGACCGCGCGGCGATGACCTTCGGCCCTAGGCCAGTCATCGGGCCTCAATACAATAGTGCCAAATGCAGTGCGGACCGTCTACGGCGCACCGCGTCTTGCACGTGCGCACGATCCTCTTCGCGATCGTCGCAGCAGCGGTGCTCGGCGTTGGCTGCAGCCACTCGGCGCCGATGTTCGCGGTCCCTAGCGGGCCCGGGTCGGCAGAGCGCGTGCATCGCGACGATCAGGCGCCCGCACATCTGCTCACCTGGATCAACGCTGACCACGCGAACCCCGAGCCCGACTGGTCGAGCGTCCGGCCATATCTCGATTACGCGCTCGTCGGGCAAAGCGTTCGAGACGTGCTGCTCGCGCAGTCGATCGCGGCCGGCGGGATCGGCGTCGTGCCGTATACGAACCCGAACCATCAGGCGCAAGACGGCAAGCCGCATTTCCCGGACAACCTGCCGCAAGACTTCGCTCACGACTGCCAGGGCGCGCGCATCTATCGCATCGGCTACGGATATCCCACGCCGCCCCCGGGTCCACCGCCGACGCCGACCGACTACACGACGTACCTGATGGATCCGCATTCGACGCATCTCGCGCAGTCTTGGGCGGACGAAGTGACCGGGTTCGTCTCTCAGACCGCCGTCACTCCGGCGTACGTCTTCGAAGATACGGCCGATTCGATCAGGAACATGAACGCCGCACCGTGCCGCTACTCACCTGGCGCATGGACCACCGCGAGCATCGGCCTCGATCAGAACATGATCGTCGACGCCGCCGCGGTTGGCGATTCCGTGTCGATCGTCTATAACGGACTCGGCACGTCGCTCCATCCGAACCCGTCGCGCACGCCGCAGGCATTCGGCCTCAACGCCGTGGCATCGGGCGGCATGGCGGAGAATTGCTATTCGCGCCAGCCGGCATCGTCGCCGAACAACCCGGATCCGACGCCCGAGCCGGCGCACGGTTCGCAGTGGCTTGCGACCGAGAACATCGAGCTCGAAATGGCGGCCGCGCAGAAGTTGTTCGTGTGCAATGCTAACAGCGGCGGCCGCACCGCGGCGGAGACGCAAACCGGACTGCGCATGTACGTCATCGCATCCGTCTTGCTGACGTACGATCCGGCGACGACGATACTCGACGAGGAGTTCAAACCGGCGAGCGGCTTCGAGGTGTTGCCGGAATCATCGATCGTCGCTGTGCAGCCCCTCGCGCCGGCGCCGGCAGATATCTCCGGCCTTGACACGAGCGGCGTCTATGCGCGGCAGTATGCGACGTGCTATGTCGGCGGCAAGCTGATCGGATCGTGCGCCGCCGTCGTCAATCCGAGCGTCACCGCCACGTATCCATTTCCATTCGCGGGCACGTACACGGGGACGCTCAAGATCGTCGGCGGCGGCGTGCTCGATGCCGGCGCGAAGATCAAGCTCCTGAGCGGCGTGCCCGGCACGATTGCACCGAGAAGCGCGGCGGTCGCATTTGCGCCCGCGCCATCTCCAACGCCCTAGCCGTTGATCGCGGGCGGTCCGCCGCGATCGTGACCGATGCCCGTCGCGGCCGCACCGCCGCCGAACAATACTTTCCACGCCGCCATGACGACGATGGCGGCGGCGACGACTACGAGCGCGAACGCGAGCAGATGCAGCACCGGCAGTATGAGGCCGATGACGATGAGGATCGCAAGGATGACGAGTATGGTTTTCAACGCGAGCACCTCCTGATGGCGTCATGTACTACCGGGCTATCGGCTCGCGAGTTTCGCCGCGCGACAATCCTCGCAAGGCGTCAACGAAGGACTCATCCCGCAACGGACGATATGGGGTATACTAGGACAATATTCGCGCCGGCGCTTCGTCCCGCATCGCGATTCTGCAGGAGCTGCCTCCTCCATGGCTGTCATCACCGGCGAATCCATCGGCCTCGAACGATTCGGATTCGGACCCGTCCGGTCGGCGTCACGTAATCTCACCGCCGCGGCGCTTTTCGAAGAGTCGATCCGGCGGCGCGAAGGAATCGCGGCGGCCGCGGGCCCGCTCGTCGTCCGCACCGGCAAGCACACGGGCCGATCGCCGCAAGACAAGTTCTTCGTCCGCGAGCCCGGCAGCGAAAAACACGTCGACTGGGGCAAGACGAATAAGCCCTTCGAACGCGACGGCTTCGAGTCGCTGCTGCGACGCGTCGATGAATATCTTCGCGACAAGGACGTGTTCGTTCTCGACGCGTTCGCCGGCGCAGATCCGGCGTATCGCCTCCCCATCCGCGTCGTCACGGAATACGCCTGGCACAATCTCTTCGCGCGTCACCTCTTCATCCCGGCGACGACCGATCGGCTCGCGAGCTTCACGCCTGAGTTCGCGGTCGTCGACGCGGCGAATTTCCTCGCCGTTCCCGAGCGTGACGCCACGCGCTCGGAGACGTTCATCATCGTGGACCTAGGGCGCAAGCTCATCCTCATCGGCGGCACGACGTACGGCGGCGAGATCAAGAAGTCGATCTTCACGGTCATGAACTACTTGCTGCCGCTGCGGGGCGCGATGCCGATGCACTGCTCGGCGAACGTCGGCAAGGCGGGCGATACCGCGATATTCTTCGGCCTGTCGGGCACCGGCAAGACGACGCTTTCCGCCGATCCGGAGCGCGCGCTCATCGGCGACGACGAGCATGGCTGGACCGACACCGGCGTCTTCAACTTCGAGGGCGGCTGCTACGCGAAGGCGATCCATCTGTCGGCCGAGCTCGAGCCGCAGATCTTTCCGACGACGCGCACGTTCGCGACGGTGCTCGAGAACGTCGTCATCAATGGGACGACGCGCGAACTCGACCTCGACTCCGACCGCTACACCGAGAACACGCGAGCCGCATATCCCCTGACATCGGTCACGAACGTCGCTCCGGGCGGCAAGGCAGGACACCCGCGCAATCTCGTCATGCTCACCTGCGACGCGTTCGGCGTTTTGCCGCCCGTCGCGCGTATGACGCCGGCGCAAGCGATGTACCACTTCTTATCCGGCTACACGGCGAAGGTGGCGGGCACCGAAAAAGGCGTCACCGAGCCCCAGACGACGTTCTCGCACTGCTTCGGCGCGCCGTTCATGGTCCACGAACCAGTCGTCTACGCGAAGCTGCTCGGCGAGCGTATCGCGCGCCACGACGTGCGCTGCTGGCTCGTCAACACCGGCTGGAGCGGCGGGCCGTACGGCGTCGGCAAGCGCATGAAGCTCGCGTACACGCGCGCGATGGTCAACGCCGCGATCGGCGGACAACTCGGCGGCGTCGCGTTCCACGCCGATCCGATCTTCCACGTCGAAGTGCCGGCAAGCGTGCCTGGCGTGCCTGACGAGATCCTCGACCCCCGCAATACGTGGCCCGACAAAGCCGCATACGAGGCGAAGGCGCACGATCTCGCCCGGAAGTTCCGCGAGAACTTCGAGAAGTTCGCGAAAACCGCGACGCCCGAGATCCTCAGCGCCCAACCCGCCGTCTAGCGGATTAGGAAGGGAGATACCGTCTTGGCTGTCAAGCCCGGACGGTATCATAGTTGGGGTCAAAGGGCTTTTGGCTGCGCAGCACGCCGTACGCGATGTGAATGAGTTTGCGCATGACGGCGCCGATGATGAGCATTTCGCTCTTGCCGG